>NZ_JAUBQM010000030.1:0-66089 GCF_036701245.1 Microcoleus sp. Pol14D4 | reverse complement strand
GTTTTAGGTCAGGGAGTTTTTTCATTCCTCTATCTAATGTCTATCTCGTTCTCTTGTCAAGGGGGTTGAGCAATTACCTCGTAATTTGGTTGATAACGGCTTCGTCACGCGCTTGCTGTCTAGCTTGACTCAGCAGAAAAGATTGGGCGATCGCAATTGAAAGTTGATCGACAAGCAACTGCACCATTTTCAATTCTCGATCGCTAAACCGTTTCGGTTGGCTGTGGTGAGACACCAACAGCCCCCAAAGGTGATTTTGATGCACAATCGGCACCGTCAGAGAAGAACGTGCCCCCATAGCCTTCAGATATTCAGCGTGACAGGGGTCTACAGGACGATAGGTAATGTCTTCAACTGCTAAAGTTTTGCCGGTTTCGGGACAATCTAACCGATTAATTGTTTGATGCTTCAATTCCACATCTACAATCACTCGCTGCCGCGCTTTGAGAAACATTTCCCGAGCACTCTGGGGAATGTCGCCTGCTGGAAACCGCAAACCCAGCATAGAGGACAAATTGTTGCCGTCGATCGACTCAGCAATGACCTCACCGCTACCGTCTGCCTCAAAGCGATAAACTTTTACTCGATCGCTCTCTAAAAAGCTGCGGATTTCTCGGGCAGTTGTCGTCAAAATCTCCTGCAGTTCTAAAGAGTTGCGGATGCGATTGGTAATTCGATTGAGTAAAATCTCTTGTTGTAAAGTCGATCGTGACATTTGTCTAACTTTGGTGCGGGTCATGCCTTTTGATCTCCCGGGCTGTTGACAGCATTTTTGCGATCCACAGTCTTAACTTGCCTTGTATTATACATTACAACACTTTCGCGGCGTCTAGGTGCTTGACCCAACCCAAGGGCGAGAAACTCGGTTTATGGGAATATTTCGGCTTTTTCGACAAATTTCGGCGATATACCGGGTTTTTCACAGCACTTACAAAGCAAGAAAAGAGCCATCAGAAAATTAGTGAGGACGAAAGCCCGATCCAGTTTAATCGGGACTTTCGTCCTCATTACAAAGCAATTCCAGAGTTAAAAGACAAAAGGTATAGAGAAACCAAGTCGGTCAAGCCGGCTGGTAAGTATTTATACCTTAAAATGTCTCATTAAGCTGACTCCCAAATTCCCCGAATTCTGTCCGGCAAAAAGCCAGCTATTTCCTGAATTCGCTCCTCGGACAGCTCATCCTTCGTGGCAGAAAATACAGCCGCGATCGCAGTTTCCGGTTTTACTCCTGAAGGAAGTGCGCCTTCTAGTTCCACCCTCCGTGCAAACAAATTGCCATCGATCCCCAAAGGTGCAGGCTCGCCGGTCAAAGGCTGACGTATCCGGCTGAGCAATCCCACCAGCGGATTTGTATCTTTCCAGAGGTCTGCTATTTCTTGTTGCAGGGTTTTGTCATCCGTAGGCAAAACTTCTTTGTGCAATTCAGCTTCCACGCGCTCGGATGCTTCTGTTGTCATCACATCGCGCATGATCCGGTACACTACTTCGGTAATGTCGCGGGCATCAAAAATATCCTCCAAGTGACCGTTTACCATCACTTTTTCCAAAAACGGCATATCCTTTGAAGCGATAGGAACTGCCGATCCTTCCTGGTGGAGCGACGTAGGAGGATTCGTCTCCATTTTGTGTAACAGTTTGCGGCCTTTTTCTGTTAACTCGGCTTCTTGAAATGCCACTAAAGGCGGCAATAACTCAGTTCCTCCATAAGGCTCGCCACTAAACTGAGCTTTGATAAATTCCCTTTGGTTGAGGTAGTCCAAATGACCGAGCAATTCCGCTTCTGCCACCTCGTGACCGACATATTCTTCCGCTGCGTTCCTAATTTCCGACTCTCCCCTGCCCTTGTCAGTGCCAATCTTTTTGAGCAAAATGTAAGTCAGGTCGTCTCTGATTGGAATTGTCATTAAAACCTCCTAGGTTAATATCCGGTCAAGCTCATGTAAAAACTGATTTTTTTTACTGGCTTAAATTGTGATGATTACTACTTAAAAATATTGAAGTCTAAAGTAGAGTAATCAAGTATCTCTCAGCAGATGGAAGTTATTAAAATTAAGTATCGGTTAGAATCTTCCTTTAGGTAGATCCATGTAGGGGAACCCATGTCTAATGTGGTTAATATCCTAAAAAGCTGTCGCCACTATTGAATGTTATTAAGCGAGGATGCTTTATTGGTAACATTTTTCGTATTTATTGCGTATTTATTACGTATTTTTACCAAGGCTGACGCACGAAGAGTACCTCAGTGGGTAATTGGTGCTGGGAGAGGTAGAATTAAGCAGATGCTATGCGGTTAATCAACTGCGGTCGTTTTGCCTGCAGCTTGTAGCAATATTGTATCGGGTTAGACCAAAAACTGGTCATTGGAGAACTTCAAATACGAGCCAATCTGTTTCAAGTGCCGCAGCGCCACTTGAAGAATGCCTCGGAGACAACTTTTTTGATCGTTTCGCTCGGCATTTATGAACTACCCTCATTGGAACAATAAATTGGAATCCTCGTCTTTCACGAACGGTCAACCCCCGGTTGAGCAGCGCCCTTTAGTGTTAGCGGTAGACGACAATCATGACAACTTAGAGCTGCTGACACAAATACTCGATTTATTGGGCTGCGAGTGCGTGGGAGCAGTTGACGGGTACGCAGCTCTTTCAGCAGCAGTCGATCGACAGCCCGACCTAATCGTACTCGACATTTGCCTGCCGGATATAGACGGTATGGAAGTAGTAAAGCGCGTCCAACAAAACCCACAGATCAGACATATTCCGATTGTTGCGGTCACAGCACTAGCAAAACCAGAAGACCGCGCTCGAATTCTCGAAGCAGGCTGCGTGGAATACCTTTCCAAACCTTTTAACATCAAAGATTTAGAAACAGTTATCCGCCAGCACCTCAACTGTCAACTGGTTTTGGTTGAGTTTTAGATTTATAATTAGAATCACGAACTTGAGGTGCAGAGTCCAAAATTGCGATCGTTCCAGTGCGGCCGGTCTCCAAGGTCGCATCGCGGAGCAAATCAGTGACTCCCACGCCCAAAACCTTTTGGATTAATTCTTTCAGTTGCAATTCCAGAAGTGATTCTAATTGTGTCCGCACTTGCAACGCCAAATCTTGGTGACCGTTCTGAGCCAGCAGTTTTTCGGGTTGAGTAAGCCCATTTTCGACAACTATTATCAATTTGTTATCCAAAAGATTGCAGAGCGCCTGACTCGTGGAGTGTCCGAGTTGAGAGCGGTACAAAGCTTGAATTCCCTGCGAAAGAGTCCGTTCTAATTTCCCCCGAGTAGGTTCTAAGGTTTCCCCTGTCATATTTTTTAGTTAAGCCATAAGAGATAAAAAAGACTGTTAGCAGTTAACAGTTAACAGTTAACAGTTAACTGCTAACTGCTAACTATTAGAAATAACCGTCGCGTTAGCCGACAGAAACTTGATCGGTTTCCACCCCAGTTGCACCCTTAACACCTTTAGCAATTGTCACCAACCTGCTGACAATTTCCTGACTGGGAACTGTACCTTTGAGAACCACCGTAGTGCCATGTTGAGCCACATAAACAGTCTCAATATCCGCAACATCGGGATTCGCATCGAAAGCCTGAGCCACCCGTTTAGCTAAACCGCTTTGATCGTATTCTCCGTTCAAGCCCATGCGTTCCGGCGGGATTGTCTGAGCGCTCGCTGCCGCTTGAGCTTGAGCTTCAGCTACAGGTGCTTGGTAAGCAGGAGCGTCAACAGTTTCTTGATTTTCTAGTTTTTCTAAACCAAACAATCTTTTTAACCAACCCATAGAATTTGTCCTCCGACAAAGTTTGTGTTAAGTGACGTGTTAATTCACGTTTGGCAAGTCGCCCTGTAATTGTTATTCTCAATACCAGGAATTACGATCGCACTCTTGGATGCAGAAACCGATTTTTTTTACAAAAAAGTATCGTTACAGCCATCCACCTAGGTAGAAAAACCCAGTTTTTTGAGTTTGGTGCGCCCGTCTTAAATACAATTTACTGTTGTACAACTGGGCCGTTCATCTGCCTGGAGACATAATTCTCCCGCTCTCAAACAAATACTTGCGCTGACCATTCCGGCAAATCAAACTTAAACCCTTCTTCCCCAACTTCTACAATTTTGTTGTACCTCCACTCGTGCCAAGTTCCTGCCGCCGGAAACTTAGGAATGCAGTAATCAGATAGATAAGTATCCGAAAAATTAGCGACAACTACTGCTCGCGTTCCCTCATCGCTCCAGCGATAGTAAGCCAGCACTTTGGCTTCGGGATTTTCGTGGATGAATTCAATATTTTCGGTATAAAGTGCCGGAACTTTTTTCCGCAGCCGAATCACCTGTTTGTAGTATTCCAACAACTCATGATTTGGCTGAGTTTTCAACAAAGACCATTGCAGTTTATTCGGCTGGTTGGGAGTTTGCCCAGTAGATTGTCCAAACTCTTCGCCCATCCACAGCATCGGTATTCCTACTGCTGTGACTAACAAAACCGCTCCCAATTTAGCGCGTTTAAAAGCCGCTTCTGGGTCGATATCGCGAAAGCTGGCTTCGGCCAGCAAGTGGTCGCGGTCGTGACTGGCTAAATAATTGATCGCATTAGTTGTGTTTTGATAGCCTTGTTGTTTGGGTTCTAGAACTTGCTTGAGCTTTTCGATATCGAAAGTCTTCCCCGCGAGATTTTCTATGGCAAAAATGCGAAAACTTTCGTGCCAGCACCCATCCATCGGCCCGTCTGCAGCGACGAGTTCGGGAAGTTCTGGAATGTGTTCTGCTATGTTGTAAAATGGCTTGTTACCGGCGGTTTTTTTCGCTTCGCGAGTTATCCAGTGCAGGAAATCTCGATTGTCCAACTGCCGCACAGCATCGTAGCGAATGCCGTCGATATGATATTCTTGAATCCAGAAATTAACGACATCGCCGATGAATTTCCAAGCGGGACGAATGTCGAGTTTTGGGTCGAAGTTTTCGTAGTTAAACTCCGGGCCCCAGTAGTTAGCCGGATCTTCGGGATAGTGTTTGTCGCGGTAGTACCAATAATTGCGATCGATTAGCAATAAGGGACATTCTTCATCGCAGTGGTTGTAAATCCCGTCCAGAATCACCCGAATGCCCCGTCCGTGGCACTCGTCAATCAATTGCTTCAAATCTGCGGTTGTGCCGTAACTGGACTCTACGGCAAAGAAATCGCGGACTTTGTAGCCCCAGCTATAATCGCCCGGATATTCATTAACTGGCATTAGTTCGATCGCATTTATCCCCAAATCGCAGAGATAATCTAATTTCTCCTTCACCTGCTGGAATTTACTGCAACTGTCGGAACCATCGGACTCGGAAAAATCAGCAACGTGCATTTCGTAAACGACTAATTCTTCATTATTGGGGAGTTCTTTGTCGCCGTGCTGCCAAACATAGGTATCAATAATTCGCGCGCCTGCTTTGATGCGAACTGTACTTGTATCAGTAGTGCGGTCAATTTCAGTCGCGTAGGGGTCATTGACTTCTACCCATTCATCCGGTTCAAAACAGGGACTTTGCGACTGAACTCGGAATTTGTATTGATACTTACCGTCTTCTA
This sequence comes from Microcoleus sp. Pol14D4, assembly GCF_036701245.1. Classification (NCBI taxonomy): domain Bacteria; kingdom Bacillati; phylum Cyanobacteriota; class Cyanophyceae; order Oscillatoriales; family Microcoleaceae; genus Microcoleus; species Microcoleus sp. Pol14D4. Next base: position 60,523 of record NZ_JAUBQM010000030.1, on the reverse strand, counting down.
ACTTAATGTTAGTGCGGAAATAACCTTTGTCATCTTTTTCTAAGGGAATTTCTGCCCATTGGGAAAAGGAGCCGAGCAGTGTAGCTGCTTTGTTGTTGGGAGCGAAGAGTTTGAATTCAATTGCAGCGGCCATGAATACCTTGCTTGCAGAACTTATAAGTGTAATTAGTATTGATTTTTACAATTTTGCAAATCTGTCGCCATCGTTCTTAAGAGCTAAACCTGTAACTCTTATGTTGTAACCTGCTTGGGGGCGCACCCGGAGGATTTAGTAGTGCCAACCCTAGCGATCGAGTAAGGTGCCCCCTAGGTACGCGGAAACCTGATTTTAATCAAAAATGTAGTTAAAGTAACTAAAAATTATTAAGCGCTGTTTATGAAAAATAGTCAGGACTGTTTTTAGTTAGTAGTCTGAAACCCTAGATTTTCCGTTGGTAGCGAACTTGCCTTGGAGCCTTGAAACCCTTATTCTACGGTGGGCTATCAAAAACTGTCCGAAGTATTGTATGAAAAGTAATTTAACTTTTGATAACTAGATAAATCGTGGTCAATATTTAACATTTGTAACTAAAGAAACATTTTTTAGCCGACAGGGGTAATACCGTAGAAAGATGTCATTTTATGCGGAAAGAGCGATGATCGGCGTGTAATTATAAGGCAAGGGAAACCATAAAAATGAATCCTTTATTCAACTGGGTTTTCCTGCGACTTTAAGCCAAGTTTGAGCCGAGAATAGCAATGATTATTTTTGCTTATGTCTTGGCAGCACTTGTTTTATAGTTTTTGACCTGCAAACTTTGTAGAACCTTTCATCAGCTTTAATGACTGCTGCTACCTCAGTAATTGGTAATTGGTGAAAATCTCATTCGTCCCTGTTACCCGTTAGATATTCCGAGCAGTGGCTCTAAGGCTCTAAAAGTTTAATGTGGGATGTTGGCGAATTACCGTTACTGTAAAACTCTGGAGTGTTAAAAATGCTAAAACAAATGTGTTGGTTGCCCAGACTCGGAGGCAATGGAGAAAAGATATTGCACTTGCGTACCGATGCCCGTCAGCCGTGGCGGCCTTATACAGCTTTTCCGCAGTTTGCTGTATCCGACTACCGGGAACCGGGCGGTTCTAAGGGATGGGCAACATTTCAGAAGCTGAGAGTTCAAGGGTGGAATTTAATATCGACTGAAGAAGGGCAGCAGTCGAGTTTTGGCGAACAGAAAAGTGCTTAAAAAATCAGAAACCGCAGCAATAAAAGAAGAGGTAAAATCCTCTTCTTTTTATTAGTTTTGGAGACAGCAACTGGGCTTTTAACCATCCTAGTTGGTAGAAGGGGTAAGGTGTACATTGCTCACCCTACATAATTTTAAGAGGTTTGCCAGTTGCAAGTAAATTAGGCGATCGCCGTTTCTCTCTCGGCTGTAGTTGCTACGTTATGGAGCACCGGCTGGCGAGTTTTCAAGTTAAACCGGTATCCGTGGGGGAGGATGTGCAACTTGGCCCCGCAAATCGCCAAAGCCTCATCCTTCAACAATCCCTCTAGATTGTCGTGGAGTTTTTCTGACTCGTCGATGACAGTTACAGCGCTTTCCCCAATGACTTCCAACTCGTCACCGCTGACTAAAATAGCTGTATTTTCGTCAATACCAAATCCCAAAACGGCAGGTTGCAGCAAGAGTGCCGAAACTAAGCGTCCCAGACGACCTCGCTGGGCGAAATGCTGGTCGATGACAACTCCCGGAAGGAAACCCATTCCCGGACCCATTGCTACCACATCAACGCGGGGATTTGTCTCTGAGTCTCCTTCAATAATCATCATGTCTGGCATCATTGCCGCGCCGGCACTGGTGCCGCCAATGATAATCCCTTCAGAGTAGCGTTTGTGCATAGCTGCGTCGAGTTTTGTGTCTTTCAAGCAGCTAATAATCCGCGCTTGATCTCCGCCGGTAAAGAATATGCCCGTGGCTTGTTCGATCGCTTCTAAATAATCTGGATTGTCGGCATCTTCGGCTCTCTGGGTGTCAACAACTCGCACATCTTCAGCGCCGAGTCGCTCAAACACTCGGATATAATTATCTCCTACTTCTCCCGGCAGGCTTGTGGCAGCCGTCATGACAACAATATGAGCTTTAGTGCCTCCGGCGCACCGCAAGAATTCCCGCAGAATTTTGCAGTCCCCCTCTTTGTCTTCGGCGCCCCCAATAATTAGCAACTTCCCCTGAACTTCGTTGCTCGCCATATTATCTCCAGTTTTAATTTATTAAATTTCACTAAAACACAAAATTCCTTTTTCCGAAAACTGCCAAAAGGTATATATAAATACAAAAAAATCTCAGACTGCTATCCCCCCAGGACGCACACAGCAAGGGTGATATGGGTGTTTACTCTTGCTCGTGGCTGTAACGATGTTTTTGTTCAATAGTCCTAGAGGTACTAGGCTAAAGAAACCCGAAAAACGAAAATTCTGCGTGTGAACGGAAAACCTTAACTGAGAAACCCGGGTTTTTGAGAAAGCTTTTGCGTCCGGGACTGGTAAAAAAACCGGTTTCTGCGTCTAGGACTATCTATTTAGCTCATCCTCGACGATCGACAAAACAAACTTACCCCCCCTAACAGGAGATAGGAGGGGTCAAGAAATGAGCTTAAATTACAGGGTTGACGCGCGCGCGGTGATCGATCCGGTTTCCGCTCCGATTCTTCGCTAATCCTCCTCTGATTGCTCGTAGAAATCGGGTTGATGAGCGTAAGTCTTCAATTGGTCCGATCGCCCCTTAGTGCGATCGCTCGATCAGATTGCTCAATATGGTACTCGCCCGTTCTAAAGGTAGGTGTCTGGGTTTGCCGTTCCAGACAATCTGATATTCGTTGCTGTTTTGACCATCGCCGTAGCCAGAAATTAGCTTCCGGTGAAATGCTTCCTCAGCTAATTGGTGAACTTTGTCCCTGAGAGCAGTTTGTGCGATCTTCATAATTTGCTGCCTCTTAAATTTTCTTTCACTGTCATAAACAATTATAAGTACAGAGTGTACCTCTCAAAAGTTATAGCTTTTTTGGGGAGGGGGGAAGGAAGTAGTCATTAGTCATAAGTGCTTAGTTATCAATGCTTACTCATCAATACTTAGTCAGATATTGAAGGAAGAAGGAATATTTTCCCACTCTCACCCTCTCCCCCTCTCCCCCATATCCCCTACTCTCCCACTCCCCCTCTCTGGCAATACTGAAGGCAGAAGTGGTCGAAGTATTTGTCTGAGTGCTGGAATATCTATGCCCGCAGGTAGTACCCCATGCACCGACTATAAAGTTACCGTAAAAAATTAGCTCAAAGGAGGTTAGAAAATGCTGCAAGAAAAAAGTACCGAAATAGCCCGCGTCAATGCTCGAAAAACCGATATTTTTGATGTTTTCAACTTCAAACACTATATGGGGCCAAACCCTTATTTAGACATTGCGGCTTTAGTTTTTGATTTCGCAGTGACGGGCGCGAGCGAACCTTTGCCGATCGCACATTACCAGGAAATTATTAGCGATCGCTACCCGCAACTGCTGCACGAAACTTTCTCGAACCATGCCCAACTGTTCGGCCGTACCGCCTCAGAAGTAGCAAAACTCGACATGGGTTTGCACTTCCAACACTGGAACGTCAAGCCATTTTCTCGCTTTAACAGAATCAGCATAGAAGCACTTCACGCCCGCACCGCCAGAGCCGTAGTTTACGCAGTTTGGGATTGGTTTGAAGCCATCAATCAAAATCAAGACTTTCCCTTAGAAGCACAAATGGGCGCGCTGCAAAATATGTTCCGGCAGTCAGTCTACGGAGGGCCGACAGTTTATTCGTTAATGCGATCGGCATCCCAAAAAGGCATTCCCGCATTTTATTTGTGGGATGAAGGACTAATGCAATATGGGTACGGCAAAAAACTTGTTCGCGGCTCTGCAACTACCTTTGATTCTGACAGCCACTTAGACTCAGATTTTACCACGCGCAAAGACGATTGTAAAGCTTTTCTCGCTACATTAGGATTCCCTGTTCCCAAAGGCGATATTGTCTCCACAGAAAACGGAGCTCTGGCAGTTGCTAGAGAAATTGGCTACCCAGTTGCTATCAAACCAGTAGTCGGTCATAAAGGAATTGGCGTAACAGCAGATGTCCGAGATGGTGAGGAATTGCAGGCAGCTTTTAAAAGAGCAGTTAAGGCAATTCCCGAAGCAGACCCGGTGCGAGTAATTGTGGAAAACAGCATCAAAGGATCTGATTTTAGGCTGCTGTGCGTTGACGGCAAGTTTGTGTCTGCAACTGAACGCCGGCCCGCGTCGGTAACAGGTGATGGCGACTCAACAATTCGCGAATTGATCCGCCGTGAAAACCGCAAACCAGAACGTTTGGATACGCCAACTTCGGCAATGAGCAAAATTCAGTCCGACGAAGCGATGGAAATGTATCTGGAAGAACAAGGGCTGTCATTGGATAGTGTGCTAGAGCGCGATCGCACTGTGTATCTACGCAAAGTCGCTAATCTTTCCGCAGGCGGCGTCAGCATCGACGCTACCCGCACTATTCACCCGGATAACATTGTTTTGGCTCAAGATATCGCCCTACATTTTCGGTTAACTTGTTTGGGGATTGATGTGATAACAGAAACTCTCGCCAAATCTTGGAAAACCGGCAATTTTGGGATTATCGAGATCAATGCCGCGCCGGGAATTTTTATGCACCTAAACCCCGCTGTCGGCGAAGGGGTTGATGTGCCTTCCCATATTATCGAAACTTTCTTTGACTCCGGAAAATCTGCCCGAATCCCGATTATTACTTTCAACAGAATTTCGGTACACGACCTACAAGAAACTATCGACCATATTCTGTTGCAGCATCCCGATTGGACAATCGGTGCTGTTTGTCGGGGTGGACTTTTTGTTAACCGTTCTCAAAAAGTCTTGAATAAGAATTACCATCTGAACTTGCAAAGTTTGCTGCGGAATCCCAAGCTCGATTTGTTAATTGCTGAATATCCAGAAGATATTTTGGAAGCTGAGGGAATGTTTTATCGGGGCAGCAATATGGTGGTGCTGGACAATCCGGGAGAAACTGAGATGATGTTGGTCAGAGAAAGCACTGATGACGATACTGTGGTGGTGAGGGAAGGAAGTAGTATTTCTATTCGCCGCCAGGGATTGATCGAACAGTATACTCTGGGGGATGATGAACCGTTTACACGGGTTTATTTGAAGGAAATAGGGACTGTTTTGTAAGCTGTTCCAAATTTAAGTTGGCTTTGTGGGGCGGGTATTGAGTACCCGCCCCACCAGATTAAGGTTTTTTGTCGTTCCCCGGTTCTTGCGGGGCAGGAACTTGGGAGCACCCAGATGGGCACTGGCTTCGTTACACTTAGTTACAATTGGTTTCCATTCCTCAGTCGTGGATGCACTATTCATAAACAGCCGGTTTCTTCCCCAGTTTCTCGTTACCACACCAAAATTTTTGTAGAAAGTGGGTTTCTCAGGCGAAATTCTATTCCTGCGATCGTAAGTTTTTAGACAATCTCGTTTCTGCGCTGTCCTTCGTGCTATCAAGGAATTTTACAAGTCTTTAAAAAATTGCACTTCGGTAGCAGAAGGTGTGGAAATATGAATTTTTCGAGCAATTGGTTTAATTCGCTGACCGAAAGTTTACTGTCGCATCGTCGTTACATTCCAGCAGCCTTGACTATTTGCACCGGTACGAGTTTGTCATTGGCAGCCTCCGCCGTCGTGTGGCATTCGGAAAACCAACGAATGCAAGCGGAATTTCATCAGCAAGCCGATCGCCTGAATGTGACATTGCAGCAAAGCATCAATAAAAATTTAGAAGTTCTGTACTCACTTGAAGGATTCTACAGGGCATCTACTGAAGTTACCAGAGAAGATTTTAAGCAATTCGCTCAACCTGCACTTGCCCGAAATACTGCTATACATTCTGTTAACTGGATTCGGCGCGTGCCGGCTGCTCAAAAAGCCGCTTGCGAACGGACAATTAGAGCCCAAGGTTTTCCGGCATTTCAAATTTACGAGCGAACTCCTGACAAAAAGCCGGTCAAAGCAAAAGTGCGATCGGAATACTTTCCAATTATTTACAGAGAAGCACTAGAAGAAGATAACAAAGTGATCGGTTTTGATGTTGCCTCCAGCCCAGATCGCAAAGCAGCTTTAGAGAAATCGGTGAATACCGGGAAAATAGCTGCTTCCGCGCGGATTAGATTAGTCAGCAACAATCAACCGGGATTGCAAGTATTTCTACCAGTACCCCAGACCACAAATTCTCCCGATAACTCGGTCAAGGGCCGCCAAAACCTAAGGGGAGTTATTGCGGGTCTGTTTCAGATCACCAGTATGGTCGATTCCTCTTTAGAATCGCTAAATTTAGACAACATTAATTTTTACCTCTATGACAACTCTGCTATAGAGAAAGAACGCTTTCTGGTGCGCTACGACTCACAAGCTAAGCAGTTGATAGATAACCCAAAATACGAAAAGCCAGAGTTAGCTAATTTGCGGGGAAAAATCTGTGAAAATCCTAGTGCTTGCACTCGCTTATTTAACGTAGCAGACCGCCAGTGGAGGCTGCTAGTTTTGCCCGGAAAGGGGTACAACAGTCTGACGACGCATCAGGGTTCCCTGGCAATTGGCGCGATCGGGCTATTGATGACTGGCAGCTTGACGATTTACCTGTTGATGTCTCTAGAACGTACTGCAAAAGTAGAACAGCAAGTGTACGATCGCACAATTCAACTAAAACAGCGCACCGCTGAACTAGAAACGGCACTAAAAAATTTGCAGGAAACTCAATTTCAACTCATCCAAACTGAAAAAATGTCCAGCTTGGGGCAATTGGTGGCTGGAGTTGCCCACGAAATTAACAATCCTGTCAACTTCATCTCTGGCAACCTGATCCATACAGGCGAATATACTCGAAGCTTGCTGGAACTTGTGGAAATATACCAGCAGCAATATCCAAACCCAACACCAGAAGTGCAAGCCAAACTAAAAGAGATCGATTTGGAGTTTATCAGTGAAGACTTGCCTAAAATCCTAAAATCTATGAATATGGGAGCTGAACGCATCCGCCAAATCGTCCTTTCTCTGCGGAATTTTTCGCGCTTGGATGAAGCTGAAATGAAGTCTGTTGACATTCACCAAGGCATTGACAGCACCTTGATGATTTTGGATAGTCGGCTGAAACCCCAACCTGGTTTTCCGGGCATTCAAGTCATCAAAGAATACGGAAATTTGCCCTTAGTGGAGTGCTGGCCGGGACAATTGAATCAGGTATTTATGAATATTTTGAGCAATGCCATTGATGTTTTACATGAAGAAAGGAGTCACATTTTACCAAAGGGTAAAAATTCCTATGATGCGGCTTTTTTACCTATGATTCGGATTCGTACTGAACTTTTAAGTTCTAATTGTGTATGCGTGCGAATTGCTGACAATGGAGCGGGCATGACGGACAATGTAAAAAAATGTTTGTTCGATCCGTTTTTTACTACCAAACCTGTAGGCAAAGGTACTGGCTTGGGATTGTCGATCGGCTATCAAATAGTGGACAAACATCAAGGTTCGCTCAGGTGTCTATCGGCTCCGGGAGAGGGAACTGAATTTTGGATTGAGGTGCCTGTGCGACAACAGTCTAAGCAATCTGTTTCTAAGGTTTCGCCTGCGGTAGGTGCCACTTGGAATTAGCGGGAGAAATCTCGCTTCTAGCTGATACCAATTCACTATGAAGATACACTAAATGAGGCTGATGTCTTTCTGGTTGGAACTATATCCTTAGCGTTATATTAAATGCAGCTTCATAGTGAATTGGTATGAGTCTTACTTGAGAGCATCTCATATCAATTCCGGTTTCACCGTCCGTGATTGTTGACTGTTGACTGTTGACTGTAGAAGGAGGGGTGGAAAAACTCAATGGTTGAGTGTTAACTGTTGACTCGATTTTATTATTCCGATGCAACCGGAAACGATATCACTTTTGCAGCCAAGCTAGAAATTAGAGTTTGGAGGCAGGAGGAAATAGGAAATAGCAAGACGGAAGGAGCCAGAAGAAGTGTTTTTACAAATATGAGATGCTCCCTAATTCCTGTTTAGAAAAGGTGAACTATCCGCACTCGAATTGGAAAACTTTCGGATTTCGCACTCTCCTTTCAACAGTTAACAGTCAACAGTCAACAGTTATAGTTATTGGCAAGCGCGTGCTAATTTTCAGCGGAATATTGCCGAAAACAAATATCTGGGGTTTTACCCGTCGTGACAATTTATAATTGTAGCAAGCCCAGATTACCAATTATTAACTACGATGTCTTTACAATCTATTAGCATTCCGCCCACAACCGATCGCAAACCTGTCGCTTTAATTGTCGCTTTGCATGGATGGGGTGCTAATGCTCGGGATTTGACTCCCTTAGCACCGGCTTTCAATTTGCCGGATTATCAGTTTGTGTTTCCCGATGCCCCCTTTCCCCATCCGCAAGTAAGCAGTGGCAAAGCGTGGTATAACCTTCAAAGCAAAGATGCTCAGGGATTGGTAGAAAGCCGGCAATTGCTGAGGGAATTTTTGCTGTCTTTGGAAAGCAGCACGGGCGTGCCTTTGTCTCGCACGATTTTAGGTGGCTTTTCTCAAGGCGGAGCGATGACTCTAGATGTGGGATTGACTTTGCCCGTAGCCGGTTTAATTTGTCTGAGCGGTTATTTACACCCGATTTCGCCAGTTGCTGGGAGTGCTTTGCCACCTGTTTTAATCGTGCACGGTACTCAAGATACTATTGTTCCCGTTAGTGCTGCTGTGCGATCGCGCGAGAGTTTGACGGCTTGGGGAGCTGCGGTGCAGTATCGAGAATTTAACATGGGACACGAGATTCTGCCGGAAGTTATAGATGTAATGCGAAGTTTTGTTGTAGAAACTGTGTCGAAATCTGATTAAAGGTTTAGTATATAGTATGGCGGAAGTCTCGGGCAGGGGAAAAAAATGAAAACTTTAACCAAAGCATCGCGCGATATTGCTGTACTTACTTCTCAGGACGTGGCAGAATTGGCTGTCCGTTTGGAAGTTGACGATTATACAGATCCTTTTGAGGGATTGAATGATTGGCATTTGTTGCGATCGCTTGCTTTTCAGCGGCCGGAGCTGGTTGAACCTTATCTCCACCTTCTAGATATGGAAGCCTACGACGAAGCATAGACTGAAAAATCTAGCTCAAAAATTTCGACGGAATTGAGGAAGAAGTTAGCAGCATATTTTGTTGCAGATTAAACAGATGAGTGAGGGATTTTAGTCTGTTTTTATCTTAATTTCTTTCTTGATTCTTTTTTATGAAAAAATGACACCCGTTTCAAAAAAGAATGTGAATGTAGGCCAGCTCTCAACCCTGGTATTCATCAGTCATTCCCCATTTAAAATCTAAAATCTAAAATTTAAAATCTAAAATGGTATGACATGAAAGGCAGACGAATTTTAATCGGCGTTAGTGGCGGGATTGCGGCTTACAAAGTTTGCGAAGTAGTTTCCACTTTAGCCAAAGCGGGAGCGGAAGTTAAAGTTATTCTTACTAATGCGGCAGGGGAGTTTGTAACGCCTTTGACTTTTGCTACTCTGTGCCGCCATCCTGCTTTTACGGACAAAGATTTTTGGCAACCAAGTCACGGCCGCCCCCTGCACATTCAATTGGGAGAATGGGCGGAAGTTTTTGTGATTGCTCCTTTGACAGCTAATACTTTGGCTAAGTTGGCGGGGGGTTTTGCTGATAATTTGTTAACTAATACTGTCTTAGCTTCTACTTGCCCTATTTTGCTGGCACCGGCGATGAATACGGATATGTGGGAACAGCCGGCGGTGCAGCGGAATTGGCGGGAAGTGTTGAGTTATCGGCGCTATCATGCTGCGAATCCGGGGGCGGGTATGTTGGCGTGCGATCGCGCGGGTGTCGGTCGGATGGCAGAACCTTATGAGATTTTGCCTCATATTGAATCGCTGTTGTATACGAAGGGCGATCGAGATTTAGCAGGCATTCGGGTGTTGATCGGTGCGGGAGGAACGCGGGAACACCTCGATCCGGTGCGGTTTATCGGCAATCCTTCCACTGGCAAAATGGGTATAGCTTTGGCGCAAGCTGCAGAGCACCGCGGCGCTACAGTGACGCTGGTACACAGTATAACTGGCGAATTGCCGCTCTCAGGTGTGCGGGCGATCGCAGTTGCGAGTGCAGAAGAAATGCGGCAGGCGATGCTGCAATGCTTTCACGATGCGGATTTGACGGTGATGGCGGCGGCGGTAGCGGATGTGAAGCCTGCGGAGTACAGCAGTGAAAAATTGCCGAAGCGATCGCTCCCGAATTGTTTGCCTTTGGCACCGGTAGCGGATATTGTGGCAGAGTTGGGAAAATTAAAACAGCCGCACCAAAAATTAATCGGCTTTGCAGCACAAACTGGGGATATTGTCAAGCCAGCTTTGGAGAAATTGCGGGCGAAGAAACTCGATGTAATTGCCGCAAACCCGATCGATCGAATAGGTGCAGGTTTCGGCAGCAGTACCAATCAAGCAATATTAATTAATGCCGCCGGCAAGCAAGTAGAAATCGCACCTTGCAGCAAGCTAGAAATGGCTCACCGATTGTTTGATTTTGTGATGGAAGGGTGAGGGCGCGATTTACTCATTAACTGGGATTAACTACTGGTTCGGGCGATAATTCTGATTCCCCAAAATCCGTTGATTCCGAGTCAGCGGGCAACTCAATATCTGCGACAGTAATTTCTAGTTTAAATCCTAATGCTTCGAGCAGTTCTACCAAACTGTAAATTTCCGAACCGCCGCTTTCAGTCAGCATCTTATCGAGTTTTTCGTGATGTTCTTTTGCTGACTCCGAAAGAGCATTCATCCTGATTTTAGCCTCAATCACATTTCTGATGGCATTTCTCAAAAGTGCGGGTTCAGGGTCTTTTTCTTCCAAAATAGCCCCGATGTAACCAGCAGCTTCTTCAGCCTCTTTGAGAGATTCAATTAGGTACTCGCGGTAGCTATGACTTGTCGGTGCTTTCACGTCTTTCATAATCTTTCCAGTATGCTATGGCTTGTAGAATATCTTGTTCTTGAGTGCTTTTATCTCCGGCTACCAGGATGACCACCACTGTAAACCCAACTTGTCCGAAGTAGACGCGGTAGCCCGGGCCATAATTAATTCTGAGTTCAAAAACTCCTTCTCCTACTGACTTGATATCTCCGAGATTGCCTTGTTGAACTCGGTCAAGCCTAGACTTGATTCTAACTCTGACATTCCGATCGCGGACGGAATCAAGCCACTCGTCGAAAGGAAATTTGCCATCTGATGTACCGTAACTTGTAATTTCCCTGGGTTGTACTTCCATAATTTTATCCGAATTGATTAACAATTCCTATCGTAAGCGCGATGACAGTGCATTAAGTGGGCAAGCAAATCATACTTAAGACAGAGGCATTCGATCGACAAAATAGTAAACCTTGTTTGAGGGAACAAAGTTGAAATCAAACAGGGCATTGTGAATGAATTTTAAATCGATCGCAAAAACCAATCTACTATTCGGCAGCCTGATAATTAGCCTCGGATTGCAATCACTTCCAGCGGCAGCGCAATCAGTCACCGACGCGCAAGTTTCCGCCCTCGTAGAAGCGCTGCGACAAGCCGCCCCGCCACAAGCCACAAATGACGGAATGTACAGTCAGTGGCAAGTTTTACCCAATAATATTTCCCGCTGGGCCAAATTCTGTACCAAACAAGATTTAACACCTCAACAATTTGAGGCCGACGCTACAAAAGCCAAATCAATTGTTACCTGTATCGTGGGGGATTTGCTGCGCGACGAATACAAAGCTAGCAGCAACAATGAATTAACCGCTGTACGCCGCGCCGCTTGCTGGTGGATGACAGGGGATTCCGCAGCTTGTAAAAGTGGGGCAACTGCTACTTATGCCGATAAAGTTATCAGCGTTTACCAGCAGCAGCGGCCTAAAAAGTAAGGTTTGTGCTGGCGGAATTTAGATTTTTTTGACCGCAGATGGACGCAGATGGACGCAGATGGTTTTGTGCTGATGGACAGATAAGAGCGATTTGATATCAAATTCAATTATCCTATAAGCGCCAAAGATTCTTGAGAACATTAATCAGCTCTTTCTGTCGTCGAGCGATTACTTCTGGCGTCCATTCCTGTTCCCGCAGCACTTGGGTAGTAAGCACAAAGGGTGAAACGCCCGTTTTAGTAGTGAAATACTTCTGCTTTTTCACATCAAAATCATAATTTTTTGCCTGAGTGTTTTTCGCACCAGATAGCAAAACTAAGTTGCCAAGACGATGTACATATTGATCGCGCTCTTCCTGACTAGGAAACCACTTCATCCACTCACTATTAGCCCCTGGATTTTGGGGAAGTACGTGCTCGACAGTAATTTTGGAGAAGTTGTAAGATGCTTCACCTTCTGACAGAGCAGCATCTAAGCGCAGCAAAACATAAAGACGAATTTTTTGGATTAGATAAAGGTCACTATCGAGGACTCTAAGGATATTGTTTGACTCTTCAGGAGTAAACTGGAGCGGTGAATTGGAATTGAATAAATCTTCCTCTTGTTCAATAGCAGTAAGCAATCTGCTGTAACGTTCAATCCGTTTATTAATATTGGCGCGGACAATCATTAAACCTGCCGCAAGGCGGTCTAAATCTGTAAAAAAACGCACCAAATTCTCGGGGTTATTACGGTTACGCGATAGGTAGAAAATGGCAGGCGGTATCCAGTCAACATTCTCAATTTTGTTTAACCATTTAAATAGTTGATTAATTTCCTCGGCACGCCGCTCGCTTTCATAGGTTGAGTTGTGAATTTCCGAAAAAGCCTTAGCATAAGGATCTAAAATTTCATCAATGAATTGCTGAGACCCTGCAGCAGGATTGATGTTTTCCTGAAACTCTTTAAGGATACTCTTGCTAAGTTTTTTCTTTTCCTTAATCATCCGAATATGAGAAAACAAGTCTTTGAATAACTCGCGTCCCAGCTCCTCCTCGGTATCTTCCCACTTTTTAGTATATTTTTCTTGTTGGCTTTCGGGTATTTTTCCAATAATGTCCGCTTTCAAGATATCAGTTATGGAGAGATCCAATCCCCTGTTGTTCAACACAGAAAATATCCGATAAGCAGAGTCAAAGTCAGGCGTAGAAACCACTACCAAGAAGCACTGGGTAATGATGAACTGGGCAAGACGTATACGGTGGGATTCCGCGATAGTCTGCAAACGTTGCAAGAATAAATGTGCATTTTCTTTAATAAGCTTCTGAGTATCCATCAGCTCAGCATTGTTTAATTTTTGGAGCTTGTTAATACCACCTTCATTTTGAATATATTCCTTGAAAAATTCTGCATCTCGCTCGCGCAAAGTCAGACGGTAACGATTATCTATACCCGCGATTAAGCTGCCTCTTTGGTATAGATAAGTGGTCAAGTCATTGGCGTGTTGTGTTGGCAATGATTCCCTGAGAGCAGCTAGTAGTATGGTGAGAGTTGTTAGACGTTGCTGACCATCTACAATTTCAGCGGCTGGCTGCTCCGATTTGATCAAAACAATGCTGCCTAGAAAGTACGGGTTGAGTTTATCAATCGTGTCGTTACCATCTCCCAAGAATGTTAACAGGTCTTCGAGCAGTTCCCCAGCTTGCTCATTTGTCCAAGCATAGGGACGCTGGTAGAGGGGAATGGTGAACATAAAGTCATCGCTAAAGATTTTCCTAATGGGGTGTTCCTCACCCTTGATGCTGACACGGTTCATGCTTGGTTCCTGTGTTAGGTGTGATTGGTAATTGCTTCCCGAAAGTCAATTTTTCCTGTTGGTATAATACCATGCTCAAGCTTGGAAAGGCGAACCCTCAACTTAGCCTGTGCAGGCTGGTTCATTCGTCCCGCCGCAGGTTTCAATCCGATCCTGAATTACCCATTTTCTGCCTGACTTCTCATCAACTTTTGCACGCTGGTTAAAGCCCGATTTAATTCATAATTCTTTCTTTCTGAATTCTGCAAAAAAGCCTGCTGTTCTTCTTCAATCATTAACACATCCTGCCGCACCAAACCATCTAATAACTTTTGAGCCGCGCCGAAACAACTATCTTTGATAAACTTGCGAAACCATACAGGCAATTTGTGCAGCCGCCAAAACGCATTTAATGAGGTAAAGTGAATTAAATAAGCCCGAGTTGCTGTCTCGCTCACCGGACAAACCAAGCAGTAAATCTTAAAGTCGCTCCCCAAAGTTGAAACCCAGTGCGGGTAAACATAACTCACCTCTAGCGGTTCCGGGTGCAGTCGGCGCAGAGATTTAAAAAACAACTGAGAAATTGACCAAATTTTATCTATTTTGTAATAACTTTGTGCCTGATAGCGAGCAGTTACTTGATGCTCGTTTTCTTCTAAATTATCTAACACTGGATTTGCCCAAGCTTGCCAATCGTCGTGCAAGTGTCCGTGGTACATATCCATCAAGTTTTCAATTAAAAATGAATAGTGTGCCTCACAGTCGATGACTGAAACTGTGGCAATATAATTTAGATGTTCCCACTCTGGCAACTCCAATAAATCTATTTTTTCGGCTTGGGTTTCGTCGCCGGGAAACAGCCAGATAAAACCGTTTTTTTCTTGGATTGGGTAGGAGCGAATTTTGCAGTTAGGTAGCTTTTGATTTTCTGCTAAATAATCGACTTCGGCGCATTCTCCCCTTGCATTTAACCGCCATCCGTGGTAAGCACATTCGATCAAATCGCCTTTAACTTTGCCGTGGCTGAGTTTAACTTGCCGGTGCGGACATCTATCTTCTAAAGCGTTGATTTGGCCTGCACTGTCGCGGAATAGTACGATCGCCCGATTCCAGATTTTTGCAGCTAGCGGCCCAGTTTGCACCTCGGTGCTGCGGGCGATGGCATACCAGCGATCGAGATTAATGCCCAACTGGCGGATGTGAGTTTTTTCTCCCCTTGCAGATACCGATTTTATCGCGTTGTTTTGCATTACAAATGTTCCCAAATTACGCCCATAAAACAACCCAATTTTACAAAATAACAGCCTGGAAAGCAACGACCGTAAATTTTTCTAAATCTCCGTTCTGACAAATACCTGTCGCTAGCTAAATGTTTCAACCAACTTGGCGACAGTCTAAATCTTAATAATCTTAAAGCATTGCGAAATCCGTAGGTGGAACAGTCGGGTCTAAAATCTCTCGCCGCACCTAATATGTAGCCTATTGTCGCAGGTGTTTCGACTTCCGATATATTATCTAAAAAAACGATTTTTCCGTGCGGATTTAACAATTTTTTAATTGCAGCGAGGGAGGCAGGGAGGTTGGGCAGGTGGTGAAAAGTAGTAGCACTAACTATTAAATCAAATTTGCGATCGAGTGCTAATTGACTAGCATCCATTTGGATGTATTCGATATTGGGTGCTGAGCGTTTTTGACGGGCGATGTCCAGCATTTTTGCTGATAAATCGACTGCCACTACATTATCGTAATACTGGGCTAATTCAAAAGCAAGAATTCCCGAACCGCAGCCAATATCTAATACTGCACCTTTGCTTGTCGATAGATTTTTAGTAAAGAAATCGTTCTGGCTTTGCAAGGTGGCGACGAAATCGTATTCTGTTGCAAAAGCATCAAACATTACAGATTTATTGCGAATTGTGCAGTTACTCTTCAGCATCTATTATTGCTTTGTACTCATTCAATAATATTTTAACCGTATATCCACCCCCCTCAACGCAGATATTTTTTTGTTCGCAAGCTCTGCCTTTTCTCTTCAGGTAAACCACACCCACAAACCATAACTCATTTTAACAAAAGAATATAACTGTAGGAAACCTTCAAGCCCTTATTAAATCAGTCATTCTCATTGCGTAAAATCTAAAATCTAAAATCGTATGGCTGGGGCGGGTTTCACCGAGGAGAGCAGCCGATAATTGACGATTTATAAAACCCGCCCCCGCTGCAAACCTTAGATTTTTAACACGCCTTCGGGATTCACCGTCAAGAGCGATCGCCTTTGCAAACCCTCCTGATATAAAATAGCATTAGCTGCCAACAAACCGCTGCTCACTGCCCTTTCCATTAAACCGCAAGGAAACGGCATTTTTACCCAATCTCCCGCAAACAAAAGATTGGGAACAGCGCAGCAAGTTTCTGGTCGTTCTGCATAGCTACCGGGCGGGTATCCAGAGAAATTCTTTTGATTTACCAATTCCCGGTGCAGCATATTTGCCTCTTTTAATTCCGGTACAATTTCGTACAATTCTTGCTCAAAAGTAGCCAGTAAAACTTCTTGGTTCGGAAACTCCTTCTCCTTGTAACAATAAGCGTGCAGTTCCACTACACTACCGCCAGTTTTCTGATTCCACTCGATGAACTGATCCTGAATTCGGTGGTAAAGCGTAATGCTGTCAGTCAGTTTGTAGCCGGAAAGCGAACTGAAATTGCTGTGTTCCCATGGAAATTCGCGATCGAACCAAAAACGGCCCACCGCAAAAGGATCGGCTGTGTTCAAGCTCTCGATCCGCTTCTGCACCTGCGGATTCACCTCACCGCTGGCCAAACTAAACAAATGCTGCATCCCCGGAACATCTGCCGCCAAAACATAGTAATCAGCCTTCAATGTTTCTCCCAAATTTGGAGGCTGCGATTGGTTAACCGCTGCTAACTGTATTTCATCTGCTTTTTCATCGACTACCTTAAATCGAGGCAAATCCCGCTGAGCAGGCCCGCTGACAACTCGTCCTTCGGCATCAAAAACAGCCCCGTGACAAGGACAGTGAAATTGACCGTCGTTCTGTTTCTGAACAGTGCAACCTTGGTGAGTGCAGCTCAGAGAAATTGCCTCTTTTCCCGACGGCGCGGCGGCAAATACGCTGTCCCCAGCGCCGAAATATTCGGTGGAGTTGCTGTCAGTTAACAGTGCATTCCGCTTCACCCAAAAAGGTATTTTACTTTGCACGTCTCCCGATTGGTAAGTCAAAGAATCAATCTGACCCTTTTCCCAGCGAATCTGACTGACTGCGACATCTGTCAATACTTTGCCGCCTTTGCTTTCAATGGCTCTGGCAATAGGCTGCACCAAACTCGTGCCCATATCTTGCCGCGTGCCGTTGAAAGCCAAACCCTCTGGATTTCCGAAAAAGTAAAAGTGGAAAAATTGCATTAATTCTCCCGCACTCAATTCGTCGGGAGCGTTGAGGCTGGATTTTGCAAAAGGCAGAAAATACAAGTCATAAAGTCCGCGCGGGAATTCACCTTTTACCCAGTCGGCAACGGATATATTGTCTAGTCTCTCAAAACTTTTTTGAGTCTGAAAACCGCCAATTTCCCGAAATACTTGCCAGTGAGCGGGTTTTGTCAGATTGATTCCCCACTTAAGCCGATTGGGAGAAGATATCCCCAAGTCAACTATATTCCAGGGAAAAGCTGAATGGTTGGGACGAAAAACTTCGGGTTTGTATTTGCCGTCTCGAAACAGAACGGCGTAGGATTCTAAAGATACAAAGTTATCAGTAATTTCTAGTTCTTCAACCACACTTTTGAGGTTGTAGTATTGCGGAAAAAAACCGTGGAAACCGTGTTCCATCATAAAAGTTTCGTTCCCGACTTGAATCGGCCAACTAGCAATTTTGCCACCGAGTTGGGGCGATTTTTCGAGCAATGTTACGGCGAAACCTCGCTGGGAGAGTTCGTAAGCACAGGCGAGCCCGGCCAAGCCTGCCCCCACAACTGCAACGGTTTTGCGGTTATTCAGCATTCGCGGCAAGTCAAGAGAATCTTGCACAAAAATGGTGGGCTCTGGCTTGGAAAATCGAGAGTAGCCCAGCAGCCCGCCGGCGGCACCAACTCCGAGGAATTTGAGGGCGGTGCGTCGAGAAACTGGTTGGGATAGCGGTGAATTGGTTGATTGACTCATCAGCGGTACGCGGTAACGGGCTTTAAACACAAATACGCCATAAGGCATATATCATAGACTGAAAGCAGGATGTGTGAAGAAATACTAAGACACATTCCTCAGTCCGATCGCGATCGCACCGTGTCAATCGATTTTAGATTTTAGATTTTAGATTTTAGATTTTAGAATTGAAGCCTTGACTTCACGGATAAATTCGGGGGGCAAGTTTCATCGGATACAAATTTTTTATTTCTCCACGGATGAATCCGGGGGCTTGTATCCTGGATGCTTTCGGTCAAGTGCGATCGCACACAATGTATAGTGGAAGGAGGCAGGCTTTAGTTATCTCGCAGAGAACCAAGAATCAAAAAGGAAAAAGCGATCGACCCCAGAGCGTAAAATCCTCTAAATAATTAAGTGTTTTTATTTATGTTGCTCAACTCTTGGCAACCGCCGCGAATGATGCTAAAAAACTAGGAGATTTTCAGGCAAAATCTTAGGCAAAAGGCAGTCTCGACTAATTGTACGAAATAACTGGAAATATCTCCGAGGCTAAACAATAAATCAGTCGATGTTTAAGTAAGTTGGCGCGAAAAGACTTAACTATGTTAAAACCAGTAAATACAGAGAATATATCTACTGAAATCACTCAATATAGGGTCGATCGGTTCATGATATTCCTCATTCAACACCAAGAGCAAACCCGATTCAACTTGAGAAGTGCGGATGTGCCGCAAAAAGTCAAAGACGCCCGTAGAGCTAATGCCGGTTAAACTCACATCTTGCACCATTCTTAAGAACGGGATCTGGGGCCCATTCCACAAGATATCAATTTTTTGTCGAACAGGCGGGAAAGTCTGTTCATAAAAGGATTATTGAGAATGGTGCAACATCTCAGTTAAATGCACCTGGCTGCTAGGTAAAAAACAGGACTTATTTGAAGAAACCGGGTTTTTGTGTAAGTCTTGTTTATGCAAAACCCCTGCATAATTTACAAACTTTTACATAAATCGCGAATTTCTTGGTGCGGGGACTCAGTTAGTGCTGGTGCCCACACCCTACGGTAGATATTTGCGGCTGCTCTTGAATGCTATAATCGTGCGGCGATCGCCAGCACAGTCAAAATTCCCACCCACATCCCAATTTTTGCCAACTGCTGCCGCCAACGGCGCCCTTAACCGCCCCAAAATCATGCACTACCAATCCCAGCAGCAACGCCAAAAACACACGACTCAGAAAAAAATTAAAAAAGCTATTTTTTACTGTTTGATAGCAATATTTTTCTGCTGGAGTACCGCGAACCTCGCTACAATTGCCCAAAACACCGGCGAGGGCGG
Source organism: Microcoleus sp. Pol14D4 (assembly GCF_036701245.1). NCBI lineage: Bacteria > Bacillati > Cyanobacteriota > Cyanophyceae > Oscillatoriales > Microcoleaceae > Microcoleus > Microcoleus sp. Pol14D4. The sequence goes on along the minus strand of NZ_JAUBQM010000030.1, from coordinate 41,249 downwards.
GCTTAACGGGCAAGAAATGAGAAATTTACTCGATCGGGGCAACCTCACCGAAGCCGTAACCAGAATCGAAGAAAGCTGGGAAGAAGACTATCAAACATACTTTGAACAAGACTTTGGAACCCGTGCAAAAACCGCCGAAGCAATATCAAAAACTCTCTCCCGCCTAGCAGTTCAAACAAAGAAAAAACCTGCTTTAATTTACGCTATCCCCCGCACCGACCAACTAGAATTAATCTTAATATTGCCCGATCGCCCGCCTATTCACCGCAGCGTCCCGGAAGCCAAACAAGAAAAACTGATCTCAGTAGTCAAAGAATTCAGCAGCGAAATCACCAACCCCGTAAAACTCAACACCACCACCTATCTAGAACCAGCCCAACAACTCTACAAATGGATAGTTGCACCCCTAGAAACAGATTTGCAAACAGCAAAAATTGAAACCTTGCTGTTCTGCGTCGGCGAAGGTTTGCGAACCGTACCCCTAGCAGCAATGCACGACGGACAGCAATTTCTGATCCAAAAATACAGCCTTGCCCGCATCCCCGCATTCAAACTCACAGACAGCAATTACACCGACCTCAGAAACGTGCAAGTTCTAGCAATGGGCGCATCAGATTTCGCAGAAACGGCGAACAAAGAACCGCTGCCAGCAGTGCCGTTAGAATTGGGCGCGATCGCCCGACAGTGGCCCGGTCAATCCTTTCTCAACCAAGACTTCACCATAGTAAACTTGCAATCCCAGCGACTGCAACAAAAATACGGAATCATCCACCTTGCCACCCACGCCGAATTCCGCCCCGGAACCCCAAATAACTCCTACATTCAATTTTGGGACACGCAACTTAGACTAGATCAAATGAGAGAGTTAAAATGGAACAATCCCCCTCTTGAACTGTTAGTATTAAGCGCCTGTAGAACCGCCTTGGGAGACAAAGAAGCAGAACTCGGATTTGCAGGTTTAGCGCTGCAATCGGGAGCAAAATCAGCCCTCGCCAGCCTGTGGTACGTCAGCGATGCGGGGACCCTCGCCCTGATGACAGAGTTTTACCAGCAGTTAAAAATCAGCAGGCCACAAGACCCTCCAATCATTAAAGCTGAAGCTCTCAGGCAAGCACAAATTGGTGCGATCGAAGGCAAAGTGACGATCGAACGCGGTCAACTGCTAAGTTCCCGGGGCGAAACTCCCTTGCCCTCGTCTATCTCGAAACTCGACAGCAAAGATTTGTCCCATCCTTACTACTGGGCAGCTTTCAGCATTATCGGCAGTCCTTGGTAAGTGGGCCTCTTGACCGAGAGTGATGATAGGCTATAAAACATAAAGTAATTCAATGCCTGTAGCTGTCGCTCAACAGCCCGCTGCCAAGCTGTGACGAATCAAGCGGGAGCCTTCAAGGGGAAACTAAAATGAAAAAATTAGAATTTTTGCTACAAAAAGAAGGCGATCGCGCCTGGTTGCCCCTAGAAACCTCCGACGTGGAAATTCTAGAAGGTAAATACCGTGTTGTTGCTCGCATTCAGCACCCCAACACCGACATCGAAATTCGCGTTACCCATACCTCCTTCGACCCAGGGGCGCAGCGGAAAGTCCAAAGCCGATCGGCCCGCACCAACCCCGAAGGATTAGTCGTGATCATTCCCTACACCAGGCTCAAACCCGGACTGTGGGAACTCTCCTGCTTGCCAGATCCCAAAGCAACACCATTAAAACCTTGGCAGTACGGCGTTCAGTTGGAAGTATTGCCCGCAGAATCTGAAACCTCCGAACCCCTACCGCCGATCGACCAAACCGAACCCGCAGCTTCCCCCGCAGCGCCACAAATCGCAGCACCGGTCGATCGCCGAACCCCACAAATAGCAGCACCGGTCGATCGCCCAGCCACACAAATTCCAGCACCGGTCGATCGCCCCGCACCAACCCAAATCGCAGCAGCCGATTCAGCACCGCAGCAAACCAAAATTTACCAATTCCCAATTCCCCAAACCCCCGAACCCAAACCGGGCGTCAAACTCGAACTCGTCCTCGATCGAGAAACCTTCGTTACCCAACTCGGTCGCCCCTTAATCATTTCCGGCAAAATCGACATTCCCCAACCCCCCCAACAAAGCAGAAAAACAGCAAGTCTCATCCCCGAATCCGAAGCGCTAGAACTCAAACAACTTATCGGTTCAGCACAACTGCAAATTTACCTCCGCGACCCCCAAACCTCAAAAATTCTCGCAGAAATCCAGCAGCCGATGCCAGAACAAGTTCCCCCCTGCATCTTTGCCTGCGTCACCTACATCCCAACCGAATGCAAAAGCCGCCTCATTTTAGGAGAAGCAATTCTCAGCAGCGGCGGCGTCACCCTAGCCACCAAACTATTCACAATTACAGCTCGTTTAGAACACCTTCTACAGGAAATTAAAGACAATTTCATCGAAGAAAAGCATCAAGCCGAACCTTCCCCAACAGCCTCAAAACCTTCTGGAAGCGCCAAAAATATATCCTTTCTCAAGCTAGTAGAAAAATCCTTAGACCCTCCCTCCCCCGCCGAAGCCCCAACTACTGAAGCCTTACCCCCCCTACTGGCTTCGCGTCACACTCCAAGTGCAGGCGGTCTAGAACTGCCCGCATTTGGTAACAAACTGCCCGACAGCAGCCGATCGCAATTGCTGTCGGAAATCTCCAATTCGCCTCGAACGGTCGCAGAATCGAGCGACCCACAAACCAAACCCTCAGACATCCCAACTCCCCCTCAAACAGCGGAAACCGGAGCGATCGACCAAAAACCAGAAAACAACGTCGAATTAGAAAAAAAAGCCCCAGAAACCCAGCCAGCACCCACAAAACAGGCATTTCAAACCTTAAACGTCGAAAGGCGATTTTGGTCGCGACTGAGTTCCTTAGCCAGCAACGGTGAATCCCCCGACTGGCTCAAAGCAACCACCCTGTCACCAACTCCAACAGCCGCCGCAAATAGTAGCGACGCTATTGCCGTTGTGGAAGAAAGCAGCGCAACCCAGCAGCAACCCGAAACCAGCCAAACAATTTCCGACCCCAAATCCACTAGCCCGGAAGCCAGAGAATTTGTGGTTTTTGACGAACCGCCGCAACCGAAACAAGTTGCTCAAAAAACCAGAACTGTCGCTGCAGAAGACACTCCCCCGACTCCCTACGTTTTGCCAGAAGACGAGTTAGTACCGATGCCGATTTTGGAATTGCCGCGCGCCGAAATTATCGCGGGCCAGGCTGTAAAAGTGCAAGTGCAACTGCCGGAATTAATGCCCCGGATTTATGTGAAAGTTTGGGTGTACGATCGACAAACCTACCTGATTCTTGACGGGCCGCGCTGGATTACCGAATTTAAAGCTAACGGCTTGGGAAATGTTCGAGCAAGTGTCGAGTTAGAGATTCCCTACGGCTGCATGGAAGTCGAGTTTGAGGCTATCGCAGTCGAAATGCAAACTCAGCGGGAAAGCCACAAAGTAAGCGTTCACCGCCAAGTTTTGCCCCCAGCCGGGCCAACTTTACCCCTTGATGGGTAAGCCAAAATCCGCGTGCATCCCGGTTCATCGGCTGACATCTGCGGTTAAAAAAAGCCTCTTGACAAAAGACTATTAAAAAATCGGGATTGGGGGGCGAGAAATCGAGGAAGATTCCCGGTTTCTCGCCCGCGCGCAACTCTGAATCTACTTACCGGTCAACTGCCGAAACTTCTTCTTAAACTTATTCTTATACACGTAGATCGATCGCTGTAAATCCTCAACTTGCAGCGACATCTCGGCAGCCAAACCCCTGCGGTTCCAAACATCCTCCTCACACTTGCGGCGACAAAAATTCATCGGTTCCGAGTAAACTTTCCCACTCGATAAAGTTGGCTTCGGCCCGCACCAGTGAATCACAGTTGCCTCAGTGCGATCGCCCCCAGGCCCGCTTTCTTCCACTGGAAACCGCTTTCTCAGCAAATCCTGGTCAAAATCCGGCACCAACAACTGCATATCCACATTCTGCACCCGCAGTCGATTTTCTTGTGCAGCCCGGAAAATCATAAAGTTCAAAAACCCCATTTCTCCGTACTTAAATATCCCCGGATTTGCCGCCGTAAAATCTAAAATTTCCACGTATTCTTCCAAGCTAAAAACGCCGCGTTTAGCAAAGAAAGTGCCTGTGCAGAAATAGTTCGATCGCGATTCCGACCAACGAAAATTCGGGAAATGCTTCTCAACGCCTGGAATGTCAAAGAAAAATTCCGAAACATCAGCATCCGGGTAATCGTAACAAGGCTTGTCTACAATAAAATCAAAGTCTTGAAAGTTAGCCAATTTGAGAACATCGCCCCAGACGATCGTATCGGCATCCAAAACCATAAAATTTGACCAAGGACTTTCCCAAAAAGCAATCATTTTAGTTTTGCCCCAACCAAAACTTCTTTTTCTTAGAACTTCTTGAGAAACAGTTGTGCGGTTGATAACTCGCACCCCATATGACTTTTCCAAAGCACTCACAGAAAACGTACCGTCAATCAACAGACAAATCGGCACATCTCCGAGGAAATAGCGGATGCTAGCACAGCAACCCTTAGCAAACAGATAATCTTGGTCGCAGCAGGCAATAATAATACCAAAATCTTCCATAAACCCTCACTCTTTATACTAATACCAGTTACCCAAAATAATGCGACTGCAGGCAAGCTCCAAACGTTTATGTCATCAGTTATTGCCAATTTTTTAATCGAAAATGGTATAACTTGCTCGCCCCCAGCGTTTGGTTTTTTTGTTCTGACAGCAGCTCTCTTTTAGACTTCTGCATTTTCGCCAGCTTAACACTAAACTCCTGCGATCGTCCGTAGGTAAAAACATCGTTAAAACCGCTAGGAATCTTGGGCATAGTTGGTCTGTCAAGCAAGTGAGCTTTCCCTGGGCCAACAGCGGGTCAAGCACCACCAGTTGCAGTCGTACTCAAACAACAAAAAAGTTGTGTTAAAATAGCGGGAAATTAAACCCGCCGGCGGTTAGTCTCAAAAAAGGCGATCGTCCTGGCAAGTCCCGACGGCAGCGGGCATCAAAAAACCCAAATTGGTCAAGCCTGAACTTTGGTTTAGATCGGGTCTATCTACCAGCCTTTAAGTTTCAGTTCCCCACTCATGGCGGGAAAATAGCCCCTGCCGGGTCGCGAGGTTTAAAGTTAGGTTAAAAAGCTTGACATTATAGGATATAAAGCTGTATAAGGGATGCGACAAGCAGCCACAATCCTACCTATAACTGTCTGTTAAGTCTGGCGTAACCGAGGACTCTGGGCAGTTGCTCAGTTAGAGGCAGATTGTTGTCGAACCCGTAGAACCAGTTGTCGATCGCCCGCAGAGCAACTCAAGCAAGTCGGGCGATCGAGAGATGAAATTAGCACGTGATGGTATAATCAACTGTAATGTAATGTGGGCTTGACCTGAATTGATGCCTGGGCGGTATAAGGGCTCAGCCCCCTAAGTTCAAGCAGAAGTAGACACGCCTACTGTGAATCAACAGTTATGGATATGTTCTATTTTGGCATTTATTGTCAACAGGCAAGCAACCACAAAAATTAGCAGTTGGGAATTGCTGCTCGTCGAGTTGAATAGAGTGTGAAGGTGTGAGGAAAATGAACAGAACTTTTTGGAATTTACTGCTAGTATCCCCGGCAATTCTGGGGCTATCATCAGTCATGAGTACCGCTGCGATCGCCGCAGAAGTGACCGCAACCGCTGAAGCCAACCAGCTAGCTACAGCTCAGTCATCTGAGTCAAAAATTGCAGAAATAGTTGGAGAAATAGTTGCAGAACCAGTTGCAGCAGCCCCTGCTGCCCCAGAAAACCTGGCTTTAAACAGCAGCGTCGAAGCGGCCCAAACCCCGATCGTTAACGAAGCAGACGCTGAAAAACTCGCCTCAATCAAACCTGAAACCAGCAGCGAAGCAGCAGTGCAAACAACACTGCAAACAACCGGGAGCGACATCGACTTAGCAGCCCCAATCGCTCCGGTCAGCGCCGCAGCAACAACTGAACCCCTAGCAGCAGCAGGCACAGCCGAATCCTCGCCCCAAGCATCAGACTTGGCAGTGCAAAGCAGCCAGACAGACGCCCCTGGGACAATTGAAGTGCCAGCAGTCGCCAGCACCCCAGCTACTAAGGTAGAAATTGCTCAGACACCAGCCGCCGGAATGGGCGGTCCCATCGTCCCTGTCGCTCCCCAAGCGCTGCCGGCCCAACCGTCCGGAACCATGTCCCAGGTGACATCAGTCACTCAGCTCTCCGACGTGCGACCGACAGATTGGGCATTCCAAGCCCTGCAATCCCTAGTCGAACGCTACAGTTGTATCGTAGGTTATCCCGACGGCACCTACCGTGGCAACCGCGCCCTGACTCGCTACGAATTTGCAGCCGGCGTCAACGCTTGCTTAGACCAGATCACCCAGCTAATTGGGTCAACAGGTAACTTAGTTACCCGAGACGACTTAGCTATCCTGCAACGCCTGCAAGAAGAATTTGCAGCCGAACTTGCTACCCTGCGCGGACGAGTAGACGGCCTAGAAGCCCGCACCGCTGAACTCGAAGCCAACCAGTTCTCCACCACCACCAAATTGGCTGGAGAAGCCATTTTTGCCGTCAGCGACACCTTCGGAGATGGTGTTGGTCTTGACGACGACAAAACGTCTACCAACCTCGGCTACCGGGTGCGCTTGAACTTCAACACCAGCTTCACCGGTCGAGACTTGCTCAGAACTCGCTTGCAAGCCCTCAACGTCGCGAACTACTCAGCAGCAACAGCTACGGGCACTAACATGGCTCGCCTAGCGTTTGATGGAGCTGAGAACAGCAATTTCACACTAGACGAGTTGTACTATCGGTTCCCGATGGGTAAAGCTACAGTCTTTGTCGGTCCTAAAGGACTTGACCTCGATGAAATTGCAGACCAGGCTTCTACCTTTGGTAACTCTACGAGTAACGGTTCACTTTCCAGATTTGGAGTTCGCAACCCGGCCGTATTCCGCGGCCCGCAGGGAGCAGGCGCAAGTGTGAGTTTCAACTTGGGCAGCTTCCGAGCTACCGCGGGCTATCTCGCAGGCGACGGCGATGCTCCCAACCCCGCAGACGGCAGGGGCGTTTTCGACGGTTCTTTCAGCGCTCTGGGTCAGATCGGCTTTTTTAGCAGACCGTTTGACTTGGGCTTGACTTACACCCGGAAATACAATCGGGCAGGCGATGTTAACCTCATGGGCGGCGTCGGCAGTTTGTTGGCTAACCGGCCCTTCGATCAATCACCCACCGCATCAGATAACTATGGCGTGCAAGTTAACTTCAAACCCAGCAGTCGCTTTCAGATTGGCGGTTGGTACGGTTATACGAAGGCTGAACAACTGCGGGGTGGCAACAATGACGCTACCATCCAGAATGGTGCTATCACTGTGGCCCTGGGAGATTTTGCCCGACAAGGCAACGTCCTAGGCTTCGTCTTTGGTGTACCGCCAAAAGTTACCGAGAGCGATGTCGCCAGAAATCGCAACACCTCTTATCACTTAGAGGGTTTCTATCGCTTCCAAGTCAATGACTTTATTTCGGTGACACCGGGCGTTTACGTGATTCTGAATCCGGAACACAACAACAACAACGAGGATATCTGGGTCGGACTCCTCCGTACTACCTTTAGTTTCTAAGGTTTCCAGACATCTAGTTACAGCTAAAAGCGGCAGGCGACTGCCGCTTTTATTTATTGGTCATCAGTCGATTTTAGATTTTAGATTTTAGATTTTAGATTTTAGATTGTCAACACTCGTCAGTCATCAGTCATCAGTCATCAGTCAACAGTCAACAGTCAACAGTTCACAAATTATGAATTTTGGCGGCAAATCCCGAATACGGATGTGTAGCCGTGCAAAAATGTGCTGCCGCCGACGGGGCCGATTTCGCCGTTGCAGAAAAAGCCGCTCAGGGGGATGTTTTTGAGGTATCGACCAAACAGTCGGGAGTCAAAGTTCGACTGACCGTAAAGCCCTTCGCCGCGCCCCAGACAAGAGAACATTAAGGCGCCGGCGCTAGATGTACCGCTGTACTCGGCAGCCCGCTGATAGCGATCGAGCAGCATTTCTAGGTCTTCTGCGGAGGTGCGGGCGTCCCGCAGGTGAAATTGGATGCGCTGTCCGGGACGGACTCGATCGCCGATCGCAATTGCCCCCACTTTCGGATCTACTCCCAACAGATTGCGGATTAAAAAATCTCCCGGCTCTAATGTCAGCTTGAATTCATCGCTGACTAAGCCTACAAATAACGAGTGCTGAGCTAATTCTCGGTCTTCTTCGCTCAAAGTTTGAACTAACTCTCGCAAGGCCTCTAAGGGCGATCGCTCGATGCCTCCGCTGCCAGTATCGTCGGTTTGTTCTTCGAGTTTCAGCAAAATATTGCGATCTCCTTCCGTCACCCGATAAGGATGCCCGATCGGCCTGCAGCCTTGAGCGACGATCGTTTCCAAAACTATATTGCCGCTCAAAGCTACCCCAACCGTCCCTTCTCGGTAAAGCTGATAGTCGCAAAACAGTGCCGCGCCCCTGCCCGCACCGTCCCCCCCGGCGAGTCCCCCTACCTTCGCCGCACCCGGATAGGCATAATCTAGCCCTTGCAGCAAATCGTTAATTTTTGCCGAAAAGGGGTCGGCGAAGATGATGAACTGCGGTTGTTCCTGGGCCGGCACGCCCAAGAGATCCACCCAAGTATCCGGGGGGCTGTCTAAGTCCGGCAGTTCTTCTGCACCGACGTGAAAAGTTCTGACATTCACTCCCGGCAAGCGCGCCAGACTGAGGCTGACTGCGGGAGATCCCTCGACTTCTTCGGTGAGGCCGCCCCGGTTCGTGCCGATGACTCCTCCCCCGCCGCAGCCCAGGATCGCGGGCACTGGCAGCAGTTCTCGGAGTAAAGGCATCAGCCGAGAATACTCGCTGGCAAAGGCAGACGAGATAAATATCAGCGCTAAATCAGCCTGGCCTTCTAGGTCGCGATCGGCTTGTTCTATAACTTCTTTGAGCGCTGATTCCAAAGAGGGACGGGTTGATAAAGCGCTGACCCACTGCATTTGGTTTTGGGTGTACATAAGGCAAACTTCTCTATAAAACTATCTCTATACATTACGCTAACCGGAACTTGCCACTGGGGAGACCCTATTCTTCGGCGATCGATTCCCCCTCGATTGCCGTTCTTGTGTTAACATAAGTTAACATGAGTGTCCGACTAATCTGTTTAGTGTTAAATGCCGTATTCAGCTAAATCTTAAAAGATAAAGCTCAATACAGTTTGACACACGAACATCGTGTAATGTTTTCATCAAAAGTAAGGTCAGCTCGACCTACATTGATGCCTGTGGACCCTTCCCCCGCCGACGGGGTAGAGTAAAGCAGGAAGTAGAGACGGCTGCTGCGATCGCAGTTGCAGTTATGGATGGTTTCTATCTGGGCTGCTGCAACAGCAGCGCATCTCAAGCTATTATTAGCTGGGGTCGCCAGACCGAAACAGCAAATCAAACCCAAACTAACATCCAAAAAGAAAACCTTTCTTACTTAATAAGGTCAACGACCCAGGTCTAAAGACACTGGGCTTCTAGCCTAAGACTTAAACCACTCTTGACTAGCCTAAGACTTTAGAGGTCTACGTTTTTTGAGTGATGACACCAAGTGGCTGCTTAGCTAGTCCCTTGCTCTGTCGTTAACGGTTAAACATCTTTATTTGGGTTAAGGATGTGCCGTTAGCCGAACCAGCTCACTAAACCCAGGGGCGTGCTAACATTACCTAGAAATAGGTCGGGGACCACCATATTCTCCTACACATTCATACCAACAAGCTTTATGACAACAACACCCGCAGGCAACATCCAAGAAAAAATTGAAGAAGAACTAGAAAGCGCTCGTACAGTCTGTGACCTCAAGGGCGCCACTTCCGGGGAATGCGCGGCGGCGTGGGACGCAGTTGAAGAACTGCAAGCAGAAGCTTCCCACCAAAAGCAAGTCAAACCTAAGAATTCTTTTGAAAAATTTTGCGACGACAATCCTGACGCTGCTGAGTGCCGCATCTACGAGGAATAAACGAGCCATTTAGCTCTATCCCTGCCCTCCCGCGCCGAAATCTAACTTTTGGCGCGGGAGAATTTTATTTGAGGGGTTGAGCCTTGAAATAGTGGCGAGATTTGGCTTCTATCCCAATGGTTCAAATCGGCCAGCTTCTCTCCACTCCCTGAAGCAAGGGAGACAATAATTTACTCTGGCGTCCCCCCTTGGTTCGGGGGATGGGAAGGCGAGATTCGAGGAATAAACAGTTTTAATCCCAGTATATTGCCGTCTATCGTGTATCAAGTACGTTTTAAAGCGCGCCAAGCACCTTAGAAAAGGTAGTAGTAACTAAAACATTAAGGCCGTGTTCTGGTTGCTGATTTTTTAGCATTTTTGTAGTAAAATTTGTGACAAATAAGTGAGTATATTTTCCCAAAGATGTTGAGTCTTTTATTGGCAGCCACCGGGCCTTGGTTTCAACCGCTAGTCTGGATGGATTATCGGTTGTCTGTGTTATTAACAATTTCTATCCCGCTGGTAGTGCTGATTTGGGCTGTTGTGGCAAAAGCTGATGCGATCGTCCGTTTGTCGATTATTTATTGGCGGGTGGCGAGTTTGCTGGCAATTACACTTTACCTGATGATGGCGGCGCTGCCTGTGAGCTTTGTATCGTCGGTGATTGGGAGGGCCTTAATTCCTGCTAGTCTGTGGTTTTGGGAGGATTTAAACGAAGAAATTGCCGATCGACCGCAGTCGCCCCTGAAACTGGCTTTTACAGCTTGGAGGTGGGCGATTACTGTTTACAGCGGTTTGGGCGCTCTAGCTCAACTTCCCTTCTTAAGCTGTGCTTTTAAATCTCAAACTCAGGTAATTGACGAGCCTTTTTGCCGCATTTGGTTAGACCCACCTTGGCTCTACAAACAAATGTTTCACCCTACGGCAACCCCTCAGTTTTTGGGATTGTTGGGTCTGATAGGTTTAGTAATCTATGTAATTTACTTGTCATACTTTGTGCTAATTAGATTAGGAAAACAGGGGAGGTCAGCTACCGGAAATTAAGTGTAGTTTAAGTTAGTGTTTCGCTTCTCAATTGCAGCTAAAGTATTCCACAAAAAGCTCATAAATCTCAAATAAAAACAGCCGGGGCGCATCTAGGACAAAATCAAACTAACAGCAGGGTGGCTGACGTAACCCCCCAAAAACGGATATAAGCCGTGGACTCCAGTCGTGGAGATCTAAAAATTTTAGACTAAGGTTCCAGCTTCCAGATTCATCTGTCGAGAAAATCTAAAATCTAAAATCTAAAATCTAAAATCGACTGACAGCAATGTTATGGGGAAAGACTGTGATGGATAGCAAACAAGCCTACTTACAGTGCTTAGAAAGGCTGATTTGGGCGCTCGATCGCCTGGAAGCAAATGTCGAACCCAGTGAACTCGCTCGGATTGCCGAACTGATTGTTCAGCCGATGGTGGGGCCCTGGCGGTTTTTTCACACTCCCGAACATATTTTTGAGGTGGGGGGAGATGAAGACGCGATCGAGGTTTTGGCAGCTTTATTTCACGATACTGTCTACGTGCAAGTCGATCGCAGCATTAACTTTAACGTCAGCTACTACATCACTCCTGTTGCAAAAGAGGTTAACAAACAACTACAAATTAGGGATCGATCGGAACTGCCAGCGGATGCTATCTTCGAGATGGTAATGCTGGTATTCAATTTTGTACCGGGCGAAGTCCTCAATCCTTTCGCCGGACAAAACGAATTTCTCAGCGCTGTCGTAGCCGCAAAAGCTCTAGAACCATTTCTCAAACGCGAGCAATTGCTTCAAATTGCAGGCTGCATTGAAGCAACCATTCCGTTTCGCGCAGCCGAGTCCGGAGTAACGGTAAGCCAGCGCCTTTATGACCGCTTGCAAGCAATAAATAGCCGATTTAACCTCAGTTTGAATGATGAGGAAATGCGGGAAACGGTCAAAAAAGCTGTGCGAATTTCTAACCGGGATGTGATGAGTTTTGCTCACCATAGTTCAGCCCATTTTTTGGCAAATACCTGGAATTTACTGCCGGAAACCAATCACAATCTCATCTGCTGCGGTTTTTACACGATTCGCGACTACCGAGTTGCTTTGCTCAAGATGGAAGGTTTTCTGAATTATCTCAAGCCAGAAATAATTTTCCGGCAGTTTGAGGGATATCCAGACGATCGCACATATCAGCGTTGGGAAATGACTGCTAAGTACAATCTCGAAATTGCGAAGCTTTATTTGGGGTGCAAACTGTCTGCCCTAGCCCTACTAGAAGCTCTTTCTTCGGATTTGGGGATTGAGGTTTCTCTGGCGATGATGATGGGAGGAATTCCGGATCAGGCTCCTAACTGCGTGCGCCTAGAAAGCTTTTTTCCAGAAATAGACAAACCTTATCAACCTAAAATTAGTTTAGAAGCCGAAGTATTGAATTTATTAGAAAATGGGCGGGCTAAAAGCACCTCTAATACCGATTTGGAGAGTTCGCCCCTGACAACGTTTGTGGTAAAAATGGTTGGCTTTGACGAAATGCGCTATCAGTGCGATCGAGCCAAGGAATTTTTTCAAGAAAATCTAAATGCCGAGGACTTTATTTCCGACTTTAACCCGATAGTTACAGAAATTGTCATTGATTCAATTCTCAAGTTGTTTGACAGCCGGAAATCTACTATCTACCGATACTACGATATCACTTCTAAGTTAAAGTCCAAACCCCAGAGCAATTTTCCCGATCGCCATTTCCGATCAAATAGTTAACTAGCTTTAAATACAGTATTTTTGCCTTCTCTATATAAAATACCCTTACTCAGCTTATATAAGAGTGCAGCGATTACACCGTGACAGGATTGATTGACTCGCTTTCTCTACCTCAATCTGCCTATCCATCCCGACACCAACAGCCGTACAGGTAAGTAGGTATACGGAATTAAACAGCATAATGCAACACTATGTAAACAGCTTTAAGTCAGCCAGTAGAGAGCCTTTGGAGACTTTGCCCTCGTTTACATAGGGGCGTTTTTCGGCCCCGCCTTACTTATGGTCTGGGGCTGATGGCAAAGATGCTAAAAGTTGATAAAAAATCGAAAGTCGCTGCTGTTTGCCTTTGACAATTATTTTATACAAAACGGATTTGATAGCTGCCTGTCACTCATCTGAGCTACCCCAGATAAGCGTCACTATAAAAAGTGACTGTTAAAGCACTTCCCCCCACAGCTACAACTGGGGAATAGCAAGTTCAAAGGACTTGCAAACCACTAATCCCCAATCAAACCATGCAAACCACAAATTCAATTTACGCTCAATTGCCTCTTTGCTATTCACTGCCCACACTGCAACGCAATAATAGCACCACTGCCAATCAAAACGTGCGCTATCTCCAACAATCCTTAGTTAAAAACGGATATCCCGTCGCAACTGATGGATTCTTTGGCCCAAAAACTGAACAAGCAGTCATCAAATTTCAAAAGGAAAATAAGATTGCTGTTGATGGCATTGTCGGCCCTCAAACTTGGAGTCTATTAGGCGCTTGTTATACAGGTGAACCGGGATGTTAAATCCAAGTTAACTAATCCTAGGTGCACGGGTAGCAAGAAACTGGGTTTTTTCACAGCAATACTTCCTTTACGCCCCCAGAAACGCTAAAAAATCTGGTGATTGAGCGAAGCCGAAACCTCGTTTATGCCCGTCAAAAGTGCCTTCAGGACTATTAATTAACATCTTTTCCCCGCTGCCCTGCTTTTAAACAACTTGCAAACAACCAATGGAGACTCAAACTATGCAAACCACAAATGCAATTCACATGGAATTACCTCCCTGCCGTTATTTTCCCCTACTCAAACGCAACGATGGCGTCACCCAAAATGAGGACGTTCGCTACCTCCAGCGGCTCTTGCACACCAGCGGATTTTCTGTAAATACTGATGGAGGATTCGGCCCGAAAACCGAACAAGCAGTCATCAATTTTCAAAAGCAACAAAAAATCGTTGCGGACGGCATTGTCGGCCCCAAAACTTGGAATAAATTAGGAGTTTGTACAACTATATTTTAAAGTTGGTGCAAGCATCTTTTAAAGAGATTAGGGCGTGCAGTGCGCGCCCTATTTCTCCGTCGAAGTTTCCACCCCGCACCACCCCTCCGGCACTCCGTACATTCGATACTTGCGAGCTCGTTTGAAATACAGCATTGCTACCCGATCGTCCGGATTGATTTGTAAAATATTCTGAAATACTTTTTGGGCGACAACAAATTTTTGGTCGTAGTAAAAATTGAGAGCTTCTTGAAAAACCTCCGCCGTTTGCTGCTTAAGTACAATGCTCTGCTCTGTTTCTGTTTCGTAAATTTCAAACACCGACACAGCATTTGTCTTTCCTTTCACCGTTACTCGATCGACAAATCTGTACTTATATTTTTCTGGATCGTCTAGGCGATCGATAATTGCACCGCTAACTAGAATGCCCGCGCCGTAAACCTTAGTCAATCCTTCCAAACGAGACGCGAGATTCACCGCATCAGCAATCACCGTACTTTCCATCCGTTCTCGCTCGCCAATTGTACCCAACATCAAATTCCCCGCGTGTAAACCGACGCCGATCGCGATCGGACACAGACCATTTTTTTCTCGCTGCTGGTTGTAAATATTCACTTCTTTTTGCATATCAATTGCTGCTCGCACGCCATCAGATGGAGATGTAGGAAACAGTGCCATGACTGCATCCCCAATGTATTTGTCAATAAACCCGTTATTTTTCCTGATTGCAGGGCTAACCCTTCCCAAGTAAGTGTTAATAAATGCAAAATTTTCCGGCGGTGTCATATTTTCTGAAAGCGCCGTAAACGAACGAATATCAGCAAACAGCACGGTCATATCTCTTTCCTGATTTTCGCCTAATTTTACTTCAATAATACTCGGCTTTTCCAGCAAGTTTAGAAAATCGTGTGGCACAAACCTGCCGTAGGCTGCATTCAGTTTCGCTAGGCGGATTTGCGTGTTAATTCTCGCCAACAATTCCTTTTTTATAAAAGGTTTAGTTACATAATCATTGGCTTCTAAGTTAAAAGCTTCTACCAAGTCAGTAGTTTGATTTTTAGCCGTCAACATCAGAATCGGCATTTCTAAAGGTGAGTATTTTTTGCGAACTTCTCGACACACTTCATAGCCCGTCATCTGCGGCATCATTACGTCGAGTAAAATTAAGTCTGGCTTAAATCCTGATTCAATCAGATTTAAAGCTTCTAAGCCATTGCTCGCTTGAGTTATCTCATAGTTTGCTAGAGAAAGACTGTTGATAATGACCTGAATATTAATGGGTTCATCATCGACCACCAAAACTTTGAGCTTTTCACTTTCTAGGAAGTCGCTATTGTCTGATAGCTGAGAATTTATTATAGAGGATTTGCCTGCGAATTCAGGAGTGATTAAAATGGGAGAACCCTCGGTTAAACGCGGCTGTATGCTACTAAAATCTGGCTGACTCTCAGATACGGGCAAAGTAAAGATGAATTGGGAACCGACGCCTACAGTTGAAGATACCCCTATTTGCCCTCCGTGCAATTCAACTAATTGCTTGGCAACCGTTAACCCTAAACCAGTGCCGCCATATTCTCTAGCAGTAGAACCGTCAGCTTGTTCAAAGGATTCAAAAATTCGGTCTAATTTATCTTCGGGGATGCCAATGCCCGTATCAGATACAGTAATGGCTAATTGGGAATTAGACGGTGATTGTGCGCTGCCCGTTACCAATTCTGCGGAAATTTCTATTCGACCACTTTCGGTAAATTTAATCGCATTGCCGATTAAGTTGTAAAGTATTTGCTGCAAGCGATTCTCGTCGGCTGCTATTGGCGGCAATTCAGGAGCAACTGAGTTAATCAATTGCAAGTTTTTTTTGCCTACTAATGGCTGAGACAGAGTAACAATTACAGAGACTATTTCTCGAAGACCGACGGACTTAATTTGCAGTTCTATAGTTTTGTGTTTGAGCTGAGAAAAATCTAAAAGATCGTTAATTAAAGAAGACAATCTTTTGCCCGATGAGGAAATCAAAGCTAAGTTAAAATTTGTAGATTCTGGCAGTTGTCCCGTAGCACCGTCTATTAAAGATTCTGCAATCCCAATAATGCCGTTGAGGGGAGTGCGGAGTTCGTGGGAAGTATTGGCTAAGAATTCGTCTTTCAGTTTGTCGAGTCGCTGCAATTCGGTATTTTTAGTTTCTAAGGCAGTAAATGATGCTTGCAATTGTGCTGCCATGCTGTTAAAAGCAGCGGCAAGTACGCCCAACTCGTCGGAACGATCGAGCTTTACAGTTTGGTCAAATTGTCCTTCAGACAAAGCTATTGCTGCATTTTTTAATTTTAGAAGAGGTTGGATAATCCAGCGAGAAGTGAGAAGTCCTAACACACTTGCCATGCCCAAAGCTGCAAGACATAGCAACACTGTAGTTCGGTTGCCGGCCTGAATTTGTTCCATAAAGTCTGCTTCGGGAACGACAACGACAATCAGCAAATCTAAACCCTTGTCGTCTTGGAAGGGCAGGACTTTTAAAAATTTCTGCTGGCCGTTTATCTCAACATTTATTTGCTGCGATTTTGTAATTTGGTGCAAGTTGTGAAAGTGATTTTCTAAATATTTAGCTGTAGTTTGCGTTACTGGGTCGCTGCTTTCTGTAACTTTAAATAGTTCTTTTTTACCGTTTTTGGTGCGGAAAGGTTTTTCTGGTGTGGAAGTTGCCAGCAGCGTGCCGTTTCTTTCGATAATAAAAGTTTGACCAGATTTGCCTATTTTGAGGCTGTTTAAAAATTGACCGATACTGTCGAGACGCAACGCAGCAATTAATACTCCTTCTAGCTGTTTCTGGCTGTTGTAAACTGGTTGCAGCGCGCTGAGGATCAATGTGGGTTCTAGGAAGGATATATAAACTGAACTCCAAGTTGGTTTAATTGCTAGAGCGGCATAGGCGTAGGAAGGGTGCTGTCGGATGTCGAAGTTTTTGACAGAGGCTGCTACTGTGGTGCGATCGCCCGTATCATTAGTATTGTAAGAATAAAAATCAAAATTTGTAGAAGGGCCCGATGCGTTAATCAATAAAGTGCCGTTCGACATCTTTTCGCCGGTGCGATATTCTCCATCTTGATTAGCGATCGACGTAAAATTGATATAGGGATATAATTGCACTTGCCGCCACAGATACTTTTCCCAAGCTGACAAGTCTTTCATGTTCACAAAACCCAGTTTCACTGCATCCAGCTTGCTTTGATTGATTTGGTGCGGAGTTTGCAGATAAGTTCTCAAATTTTGCTCGATGCGATTGCTAACCTCCCCCATCAACTGATCCGCAAGGTCATTTACTGCTCTTTGAGAGTTCCTAAATGATAAATACCCCACAATACCCACCGCTGCAAATACTTGCAAGACAAACGGAACTATGAGTACGGTTTGCAGCGTTGCTTTTCTTGAAAGTTTTGCCACTAAGTGCTTGAGAGAAAGAGTGGACATAACATTACTTTAGGTTGAAAAACCCAGTTAATACTTGGAGCGAAGGCTGAGCAGTGGTAAAAATTATAAACCATTTTGTACTTAAACACAACTTACCCAAGGAAGACCCGATCTAGTTTCTACAATCCTTAATCTTTTACCAAATTATTAAAAGTCAAAGCGAACCATACGGACACGGCAATACCTTGTCCTACTCTCCGCGCCGGACAAGGTATTGCCCTATCCCTACCGATGTTCACATACAATATATCTGTATCACTACTTTTCATCCAAAGCTTCTATTCCCGACCATCCTTCAGGCACTCCATACATTCCATTCTTTAGAGAGCGCTGGCAGTAAATTGCTGCTAACCTATCTTGAGGATTTCTTTCGCAAATCTTACTGAATAATTTTTGCGATTAAGGAAAATTTTGCTCGAAATAAAGCTCCAGACCTTTTTGAAATTCAGCAGCAGTTTCCTGTTTTAGTTCAATGCTTTGTTCTGTTTCGGCATCAGAAATTTTAAACACCGACACGGCAGATTTTTTGCATTTTACTGTGACTCAAACGACAAATAAGCACATATATTTTTCGCGATCTCCCAAAGGCTATAAAATTGAGCCACTAACTAGAATTTTAGCCTAGTAAACAGTTATTTATTAGCTTTTACTTGCCACCGATCGGAGCTAATTCCAAGCAAAAAAATAACATAAATAGCAGCGTATATCCCAAGCCCAACGCTGTTTAATAAAAATTCAACGGGACAACTATCGATAATTGAAACCCAATCTTTCTGTGGCTCATAGAATATCCGACAAGTATGTTTTCCCGGATGAAAACATTGCAGATGTTTTTTACAGGATTTATATTATGTCCGCTTACTTCCTACTGTTAAAAAAGGTATAATTAAAAATAAAAAATTAGCTGTCTGTCGCTGAAATTAGGCGCAAAATTAAGCTATATTGTAGCAAATTTCAGGAAAGTGAGATTTGCTATGGCTGACTCTATTGCTCGCCGTTTGGAACAATACACGGTAAAACGATCGCACGAAGTTTTAATCGTCAAGGCCGAAATAGACGGCGAATTCGATGAAATTGCTATTTTTAAAGGCTTTTCTAGCTCTTTGACGCGATCGACCGCTTTCGATCCAGAGGTTCCTGTTTTGCCGGAGGAAGCAAAAATTGTCAGTGTCGATCGCGTGGAGAGTCCCTACAATCCAAATAACCCCCGCTATCTTCAGCAGGGGTTATCTTGGGAAACAATGCAATCTCTATTGTCCGAGGCGGGAGTTTAGGAAAACAGTAGGGACACAACGCGAGAAAAACAGTAGGGACACAACAATGTTGTGTCCCTACTACAAAAGCACTATGTCCTTACCCTGAGAGCTAGAGCGTGCCGCCGGCAGCTTGGAAACGAGCTCTCGCGCGTTTGATTGCTTGCTTAGCTTGAATTTGCTCTTGCAAAGTGCCGCTAGTAGCCTTTTCCAAACGAGCTTCTGCTTCGGTGTAAGCAGTACGAGCAGCTTCTTTATCAATGGTTTCGCCTTTTTCAGCGCCGTTGACAAGAATAGTAACTTTGTTTTCTTGGATTTCTGCAAAGCCGCCCATCAGAGCAATAGACACCCATTCCTTGCCGGGACGGACGCGCATCACTCCGGTATCCAAAGCTGTCAACATCGGAGCGTGACCGCTCAAGATACCCAATTGGCCTGTGGTGCTCGGCAGAATTACTTCTTCAGCATTAGAATCCCAAACAGTTTTGTCTGGGGCCACTACGCGCACAGTTAATGTCATAAATTGTCAGTTGTCGGTTGTCAGTTGTCGGTTGTCAGTTGTCAGTTGTCAGTTATCAGTTATCAGTTGTCAGTTGTCAGTTGTCAGTTGTCAGTTGTTACCAATAACCAATAACTAATAACAAATAACTAATAACTACTGACTCATGACTCATGACGACTGACTACTGACTCATGACTAAAATTACTTGGCGTCAGCTTTCATTTTTTCAGCTTTGGCGATCGCCTCGTTGATATCGCCCACCAAATAGAAAGCTTGTTCCGGTAATTCATCAAGTTCGCCAGCCAAAATCATCTGGAAGCCCTTAATGGTGTCTGCCAGCTTGACGTACTTGCCGGGGGAACCGGTGAACACTTCAGCCACAAAGAACGGTTGAGACAAGAAACGTTCAATTTTGCGAGCGCGAGAAACTGTCAAGCGGTCATCTTCCGACAGCTCGTCCAAGCCCAAAATTGCAATAATGTCTTGCAATTCCTTGTAGCGTTGCAGAGTAGACTGCACCTGACGAGCAACACCATAGTGCTCTTCGCCGACAACGCTAACTTGCAACATCGTAGACGTAGAATCCAGCGGGTCAACTGCAGGATAAATCCCTTTCGCAGCCAAACCGCGAGACAACACAGTTGTAGCGTCCAAGTGAGCAAAAGTCGTAGCCGGTGCGGGGTCAGTCAAGTCATCCGCAGGTACGTACACAGCTTGAACCGAAGTAATCGAACCTTCGGTAGTCGAAGTAATCCGTTCTTGCAAGTCGCCCATGTCTGTACCGAGAGTCGGCTGATATCCCACAGCCGAAGGCATCCGACCCAACAGAGCCGATACCTCAGAACCCGCTTGCACAAACCGGAAGATATTGTCAATGAACAGCAGCACGTCTTGCTTGCTGACATCACGGAAGTATTCGGCCATCGCCAGAGCCGACAGGCCCACGCGCATCCGAGCACCAGGCGGTTCGTTCATTTGACCGTAAACCAGAGCAATTTTTGACTTGCTGCGGTCTTCTTCGTCAATAACCCCCGACTCGATCATTTCTTTGTAGAGGTCATTACCTTCGCGGGTGCGCTCGCCCACACCACCGAACACGGACACGCCACCGTGAGCCTTGGCGATGTTGTTCACGAGTTCCATCATAATCACGGTTTTGCCGACGCCTGCGCCGCCGAACAAACCGATTTTGCCACCCCGACGGTAGGGCGCGAGCAGGTCAATCACCTTGATCCCTGTTTCAAACACCGAAGGCTTGGTTTCCAGTTCGGTGAAAGCCGGCGGGTTGCGGTGGATGGGCATACTTTCGGAAGTATTGACCGGGCCGAGGTTGTCTACGGGTTGACCGATGACGTTAAAAATCCGACCCAGAGTTGGGATTCCGACGGGAACTTGGATCGCTTCCCCGGTATCTACTACTTCCATACCACGCACCAAACCGTCGGTGGTACTCATGGAAACGGCGCGCACTTGGCTGTCTCCGAGCAGTTGTTGAACTTCGCAGGTAACGGCAACGTCTTGACCTGCTTCGTTTTTGCCGGAAATTGTGAGAGCGTTATAGATTTGGGGCAGTTTGCCGCCTGGGAATTTTACGTCTACAACTGGCCCGATGATTTGGGTGATGTAGCCTACGTTCGTTTTTTCTGCGGTGGATACCATGAATAGTGCCTTTGTTAGGATGCTATTTTTCCCGTTATGGAAAAAGTCTTAACATTTAGAAATGCTATTTCTCAGAGTACCACTGAACAGACGCACTATTTAGATTTGTATGGGGCTGGTTAATAGTCATTTTTATGGTTGCTGCCCTCGCTTTTTTTTCCTGCGAGCTGCAGCCAAAGCCCCGATCCCCACAATAGTCCCGAACACTGTGAGAGGTTCGGGGACAGGTTCGGAGACTAACTCAGCCGACACGGTGAAGTCTTTGAAGTCAAGCTCGGTTCCTGGTTTGGCATCGTCAAAGGAGATTTGTTTGCCATTAGCCAGTTCGGCCATTGCGAGCGATGAAAATTGCTCTGGCCCTTTACCGCCGTTGACGTTTGCAAATGAGTCGCTGGAGTTGTAGTCGAGCATAAAGTCACCAAACACAGCAAGCTGACATCCCGCCACCAGACATTCCTCTCTTCGGAACTGGGTGCCGGCGGCCCACCATTGGGGGCTGTTCATGAAGGTACTCGAGGAGACGTATTGCTCGAAAGGCTTGCCGGTACCCGTGTCGCTCCACAGTAGCAGGGCATAAATTTGATCCTGCAAAAATGTGAAGGTTTGGGTGATGGAGCCGTTGTCCGAGGTGACTGCGTTGCCGAATGTTGCTTCCCAGTTGTTGGCAGAGCCGTTATCTGAGGGTTTAGTCTCGTAAAACAGCCGGGCGATGTTGGTGTAGCCATTGTTTCCTGACTCAGCTTGGGCCACCCACAAGCTTGACTGGTAAGGGCTGCGAGAGTTGTTAAATCTAAAGTCGATCTTTGTATCTCGATCGAACTGGATGCCGCCAGTGCCAAACATGAAAGCTCGGACGGGCGTGCAGATGCTGAGCAACATTGTGGTTGCCAAGCTGACGACTGTAAAAGATGTTTTTTTGACTAGCGTTAAGGTAGTCATAACCCTGATTCCTCCAGTATTGTTAGGTAGTAAGGCACAAAATGCACAAAATGCCATGTTCCCGTGACGCGAATCGACGATCGCGAGCCTGCTATATTTAGGACGATCGTCAAACCTAAAGAAGAGGCTCCACACCAGTGAATCTACATATAGATCTCACTTAAGGGTGTTTTGGAGTAAATGAGTGCTTCTTCTAAGAGTTTTCACTGACACCAGATTGACACAGTTTAATCTGTCAGAGCAAGATTTTCATCCTGCCTAGACTTCCAACCTACTACATTTACTTAGTTTCGGTAACGGTCTAAAGTTGAGTGCAATACTTGCAAATATTGGCTTTCATCAAAAATACATAAAAATTTTACTCTACCTTTATAAAGTTTTGGTAAAGTTCATCCATAAAATATAAAGTTTTTGACAGAAAGTCGGCTGTTGGGTTCGTTGTTCCTGAAAGCGGGCTGCAAGCTGCTCTGCCGATGCAGAAGGAAGTGGCGGCGACTGCGAGTAGGAATTTGAGCGACTTTTTGGCCACTCTAAGCAAGCTGTATAACAGGCGATCGGAACTTACGTAGTTTTGACTAAACTTCCAATTTTTTTAAACCCCTAACTCTCGCATTCCGCGCCATATTTTCCCCCACAGTCCCGGACGCATAAACCATGTTTTTTAAGATAATTGCGTGAGGGAAGCAGTGAAAGTGGAAACAATAAACCAAGTTTCATTTCCCGCGCCTGACTTGTAGTAAAAAAACTGTTTATACGTAAATTCTAGTAATTAAACACATACATTTCCTGGTCCCATCCTAATTATTCGGCAGCCCAAAATAGGTGGCTCCTATTGACATGAGGAATTTTTATGAGTAAAAATAAGATAAAGAAATACGATCGCACTTTAAGCAGAATCTTTAAACACAATGACAGCCAACAGACTGCATTTGCTCGGATGGTTATTCATTGTTAGCTGGCTGAGTGCAGCGGCGGGTTCGGCAAACGCGCAACCCATCGCCCCGGCAGCGGACGGCACTAACACAGTTGTTACTCCCAACGGCAACCGCTACGACATTTCCGGGGGGGCATTCAGCGGAGATGGGGCTAATCTTTTTCACAGTTTTACTCAGTTTGGCCTCAGCGAAGGTCAAACGGCTAACTTTCTGACGAATCCCAATATTCAAAATATTTTGGGAAGGATTACTGGAGGTAATCCTTCTTTAATAAATGGCTTAATTCAAGTTACGGGTGGCAATTCTAATTTATTTTTGATGAATCCGGCAGGCATGATTTTCGGACCGAATGCGAGTCTGAACGTGCCGGGCTCTTTTAATGCTACTACGGCGACCGGGATTGGTTTTGGAAACAATCAGTGGTTTAGTGCCATCGGCAATAACAATTGGGCAACTTTTATCGGGAATCCGAACAGTTTTGCGTTTACAAATTTGCAAGGTGGAAGTATTGTCAATACAGGCAATCTGACGGTGACACCAGGTCAAAATCTAACTTTGATTGGCGGTACGGTTGTCAATAAGGGTCAGCTAACTGCGCCTAGCGGCAATATTCTCATCAGCGCGGTACCAGGTAACAATTTGGTGCGAATTAGTCAAGCTGGAAATTTATTGAGCTTGGATATTCAGCCGACAGCTAACCAAGGTTCGTTGCCGAACAATTGGACGCAGCCCGTGTTATCTTTGCCGGAGTTGCTGACTGGACAAGGTGTGGCACAGGCGACGGGTTTGACGGTAAATCCTAATGGCGAAGTTGTGTTGACAGGGAATGTTTCTGTGCCGGTAAGTGCGGGAACTGCGATCGCATCCGGCAGTCTCAACGTCTCTGGCGACACTGGCGGTACTGTAAATATTTTAGGGGACAAAGTAGGAGTTATTGCAGGCAAGATCGATGCTTCTGGGATTAACGGCGGCGGTAATGTACAGATTGGGGGAGATTATCAGGGTTTGGGGACGGTAGCCAATGCTTTGCGGACTTTTGTTAGCAGCGACTCGACGATTAATGCTGATGCTATTAGTAACGGGAATGGCGGGCGAGTTATAGTTTGGGCTGATGAAACTACTCGCTTTAATGGAAATATTACCGCCAGAGGTGGCTTGGGTTCTGGGAATGGCGGCTTTGTGGAAGTGTCGGGAAAGCAATCGCTGGATTTTCAAGGATTAGTTGATTTGCGATCGACCTTTGGGATTGCTGGCACTTTATTATTAGATCCTACTGATATCACTATTAGCGCAGGTGCGGATGCAGGCGGAACTTTAGCAGGGGGAGCATTTACTCCGTCAGGGGCTACTTCTACAATCAATAACGGGACGCTGCAAACGCAACTAGGTTTAAGCAATGTCACTATTTCCACTGCATCGGGTTTTGCCAGTTTAGGCGACATTACAGTAAGTGCTCCCGTTGCTTGGAATAATAGTAATTCTCTGACGCTGCAAGCGAATAATAATATTACTGTTAATCAACCTATTGCTAATCAGGGCAATGGTGCGATCGCGTTAAATGCTAGTAATGCAATATCAGTCAATGCCAACATTACTACTAGGGGCGGAAATATTACCCTTACCAGTACCAATGATATCAACACCTCTTTGGGAAACATTAATTCCCAATCCATTTCAGCAGCAAATGGAGGAGCGATCGCCATTTCAACGGCTGGTGGTAACATTAATACTGGCGGCATTCTTTCCAATTCGACTGCAGGTACGGGAGGGGACATCACCCTTTCTGTTACTGGGGGAACGGGTGCGATCGACACGACTGCTGGATCTGTGGAGTCCTCTTCATCATTAGGAACTGGGGGCGCGATCGCACTTTCCACTGCTGGTGGTAACATTACTACTGGTTCTATGATTTCCGGTGGTCAACCCGCAGGAAAAATCACCCTCTCTGTCACCGGAGGAACAGGCGCGATCGACACGACTGCTGGAACTCTCTATTCCACTTCCCAATCAGGAAATGGGGGTGATATCGCACTTTCCACTGCTGGTGGTAACATTACTACTGGTGTTGTGGGTTCCCTTTCCTCTGGTGCAGGTACGGCAGGAAAGATCGCCTTCTCTGTCACCGGAGGAACAGGCGCGATTGACACCTCTAATGGCTATCTGAATTCCGCTTCTCAGTCAGGAAATGGGGGGGCGATCGCACTTTCCACTGCTGGTGGTAACATTACTGCCGATGTAAATTCCGCTTCTCAGTCAGGAAATGGAGGCGCGATCGCACTTTCTACTATTGGTGGTAACATTGCGGCTAGTCTAAATTCCGCTTCATCAGGTGCAGGTACGGGAGGGAATATTACCCTCTCTACCGGAGGAATAGGCGCGATTGACACCACTGGCAAATTATTAGATTCCTCTTCTGTGTCAGGAAATGGAGGAGCAATTTCCCTAACGGCTCCAGGTGGCATTACAACAGGTGGGATTAATTCCAGTACAAATTCAACTGCTAGCAGCAGTACAGCAGGAACAATTACTTTTAATCCGAGTACGAGCAATATTACCCTTAGTGGTAATATTAATGCCTCTGCTCAAACTGGAAGTGGTAGCATTATCAGTTTCCCAACAAAAGTCATCCTCACTCAATCCATTACAAACATCACAACTTCAGGAACCGCGAAAAGTGGAGAGATTACCTTTGGCGGGACTGTTGATGGCAATATTTACGGCAACAATCAATTAAACATTACTACTGGCACTGTAAGTTTTAATGGGCCTGTAGGTGGCACTAATCCCTTGGCTGCACTTACAGTAGATGCAAATACCAATATTACCAGTACAGGCGCTATAAGTATCACCACAACTGGGGATATTTCCACGGGCGATATTACGAATCCCGGACGGGCGATCGCCCTTACCAGCAACAATGGCAATATTGATACGACGGCAGGGGCAATTGATACCACATCCAGTACCGGAAATGGTGGGCCAATTACACTAAGTGCCAACAATATTAATGCTAGCAATCTTAACTCCAGTTCTACTGCTGGCAATGGTGGAAACATCACACTCACGGGCAAAACAGGCAACATTTTTGCATACTCAGGAGTAGTTAATTCTAGTTCTAGTTCCGGTGCCGGCGGAGATATCGCGATCGCAACTCCCAATGAAGTTGGGATAAATAGCATTGATGCTAATGGATTGCCAGGTACTGGAAATATTAGTATTAGCGGCAATGAGATTGGCTTTTCGGGAGCAGGTTCCGCCCAGAGTAAAGGCACTTTTTCAATTGTGCCGTTTTCGCCGAATGTAGGAATTCGCTTCCAGGCTGGACTTGGTGACGATCCACAGGCGATCGATATAGGAACACCGTTTTTATCCTCATTGCGTAATGGCTTTAGTGCCATTGTTTTCGGAGGGAACACTACTACAGGCAATATCACTGTAGAGAATTTGCCAGTATCTTTTGCAGATCCTGTTACTTTCAACACTCAAGGCACTATTTTTGTCAATCCCAATCAATCGATTTCGGGAACTGATAATGCTTCAATTACTCTGAATGCTACAACTAATAACCTGAATGGCAATATTACTACCCAATCTCAAAATATCACAATTAACGGCAAAACCTTAGTTGGAAATAGTGTCTTAGTCAGCAATGGCAATTCAGCAGGTGGCAATATTGTGTTTAACAATAATATTGATGGCAGCGGCAATCTCACTTTAGAAACAGGTACAGTAAACTTTTTAGTTAAATCGGCAATAGGCAATACCGCACCATTAGGAAATATCACCGTCAATAGTTCTGGTACAGCTACATTTAATGCTGTCACGGCTACCAGTTTCACTACCAATGCTGGCGGCAAAACTGAACTAAATGCCAATGTCACTACCACAGGCAGTCAAACTTATGGAGATGCTGTCACAATTGCCAATAATCCGACTCTCACAGCCAGCGACGTTACTTTCAATAATACTGTGGACGGCACCAGCGATTTGACTGCGAACGCGGTGAGCGGTAATATTACATTCAACGGTGCAGTTGGCAATACCACAGCATTAGGAAATATTACCGCTAACTCTACAGGAACAACTGCATTTAATCAAACAGTCAATGCCGCGAGTTTGACGACAGATGCTGGCGGCACAACGACACTCAATGGCGATGTCAAGACAACCGGCAGTCAAACCTACGGAGATGCTGTGACAATTGCCAAGAATCCTACTCTCTCAGGCAACGGCATTACTTTCAACAATACTGTTAACTCCAATAACATCGGCAGCGATTTGACTGTGGATGGGACTACTGGTGATGTTACATTCAATAGTGCAGTTGGGAGTTCAAAGGCGATCGGCAATTTAACAGCTAACTCTACAGGAACAACTGCATTTAATCAAACAGTCAATGTCGCGAGTTTGACTACAGATGCTGGCGGCACAACGACACTCAATGGCGATGTCAAGACAACCGGCAGTCAAACCTACGGAGATGCTGTGACAATTGCCAAGAATCCTACTCTCTCAGGCAACGGCATTACTTTCAACAATACTGTTAACTCCAATAACATCGGCAGCGATTTGACTGTGGATGGGACTACTGGTGATGTTACATTCAATAGTGCAGTTGGGAGTTCAAAGGCGATCGGCAATTTAACAGCTAATTCTACAGGAACAACCGCATTTAATCAAACAGTCAATGCCGCGAGTTTGACTACAGATGCTGGCGGCACAACTCAAGTCAAGGGAAATGTCACTACAATCGGCGCTCAAACCTACGGAGATGCAGTGACAATTGCCAACAATCCGATTCTTTCAGGTGACAGCATTACTTTCAATAATACTGTTGATGGTACCAGCGATTTGACTGTGAAGGCGGCTAGCGGTAATCTTACCTTCACAAGTGCGATCGGCGAAACAACTCCTCTCACTAATTTAACTGCCAACAGCAAGATATCTTTAGGTGGCAATGTCACTACAACTGGCAGTCAAACTTATGCCGATGCTGTCACTGTTGCCAAAAAATCGGTTCTTTCAGGCAGCGAAATTACTTTCAACAAGACAGTTGACGTAGCTGGCAATCTCGGTATTTCTGCTGACAATATTAATCTCAAAGGAACTGTAACAACCACCAATGACGGGACGCTCACAATTGCCAATAAGGTAAATCTGAATATTGAGAAAAACCTGAACTTAGACGGTGCATTTATTCAAAATGGCGGGGGAACTGTTGCGGTTAGCGGAAATATCGCCACAACTAATGATAACATTAGTTTTAGCGGCCCGGTGACATTAAAAGCGCCCGTAAATTTTACACTCGGAGATGCAACTATTGCTTTCGGTTCTAGTTTATCGGCAGGTAGTAACCCGCTGACTTTAACGGCAGGTGAAATAGATTTTTCTGGGAATGTTTCTGGTACTGGCGCGTTAAGGCTGCAACCCGCAACAGCCGGACAAAATATTGTTGTTGGCGGAATTGATAACAATACTAGCGCTTTAGATTTGACTGCATCGGAACTTAATTTGATTCAAAATGGATTTAGCTCGATCGCCATCGGGCGATCGGATAGCAGCGCCAATATTAGTATTCCCTATAATCTCACATTTTTAGACGCAGTAAATATTCAAACGGGAACTGGTACGATCGCACTTGATGGAACTATCACCGGACTTGACAACAGCAGTGTTGCTCTCCAAGGTTCAAGCATTAATTTGAACTATGGCATCAATACAACTAACAATATAGATTTGACTGGCAACGTTCAACTAGGAAACCAGGTTAATCTCAAAAGCAGCGTTGGTAGTATTAATATAAAAGGTGCGATCGACGGCAATCATCTGTTGGGCTTAGATGCGACGAATGGTAATGTGCTGCTGCAAGGAAATATCGGCGAAACAACGCCATTGTCCGTTTTGAATGTTACTTCATCGAATGCGGAATTTGTCGGAAATGTTAAAAGCAATTCTGGTTTTAACGTTACGGCTTTAAATACTAAATTAGGCGGGAATGTTACGACGAATAACGGCAACATTAATATTAGCAATGCTTTGGTTTTGACAAAGGATGCGGTATTTAGTACCGCAGGGGGAAATATTACTTTGGGGGCGATCGACAGTGACAGCATTAATGCCCGCAACTTAACTCTAGCCTCCGGTAGCGGCAGCATCACTTTCAACGGTGCGGTGGGCGCCACCAGCAAGTTAGGAAATCTTGCGATCGACAATGCTGGCAGTGTGACAGGAAACTCGACAATTAACGCGCAACAATTGACGGCATCAAACACGGAAAAAGTCAATTTATCGGGAGATGTCACCGCCACCAAAGTCGATATTACTGCCAAGGGCGATATAAGTGTTAAAAATATTACTGCTAATGGCGGAGAAATTCTCTTTACAAGCGGTAACAATTTCACCGCAGGCAATTTGAATACATCGGGCAACAGTGGCGGAAACATAACGGTTAAGGCGATAACTTCAATTACGGCCGCACAAATTAACTCTAGCGGTATAGTCGGAAATGCCGGCAATGTGTTCTTAGATCCGATCGGCGATATTCAAGTAGAGTTTATCAATGCCCAAGGCGGTAGTGGCGGCACCGGTGGCGATGTCACAGCAATAACAGGCAATTTTTTCCGCGCTACGGGTGCTTTTTCCACACCACTTTCGCCGACGGGATTTGCTAGCATTTCTACTGCTGGCGGCACAGGTGGCGGAAATATCGCAATTACACACGCTGGGGGAGATGGAGGGACGCCGATTCAACCGTTTGTGGTGGGGGATGCTGCTAGCAACGGTACGGCGGGTGCAATTACAACGGGACAATCTACCATTACATCGCAGTCGTTTCCGCGTTCTAGTAGTGTTGGTAATATTGCATTTTCGACTGATGATGCGATCGACCCGACGCCAACAATTCCGCCAACAATTCCGCCAACCGTTCCGCCAACCGTTCCACAAACAATTCCGCCGACAATTCCGCCGACAATTCCGCCAACCGTTCCGCAAACCGTTCCGCCAACCGTTCCGCAAACCGTTCCGCCAACCGTTCCGCCAACCGTTCCGCAAACCGTTCCGCAAACCGTTCCGCAAACCGTTCCACAAACAATTCCGCCGACAATTCCCCTGACAACGGAAACAGGTCCGCCGACAATTCCGCAAACCGTTCCGCCAACCGTTCCACAAACAATTCCGCCGACAATTCCCCTGACAGCGGAAACAGTTCCGCCGACAATTCCGCAAACCGTTCCGCAAACTGTTCCACA
The DNA here is from genome assembly GCF_036701245.1 of Microcoleus sp. Pol14D4. NCBI lineage: Bacteria > Bacillati > Cyanobacteriota > Cyanophyceae > Oscillatoriales > Microcoleaceae > Microcoleus > Microcoleus sp. Pol14D4. The sequence continues at coordinate 11,152 of NZ_JAUBQM010000030.1, read as the reverse complement.
AACAATTCCTCCGACAATTCCCCTGACAACGGAAACTGTTCCGCCAACAATTCCGCCAACAATTCCGCTGACAACGGAAACCGTTCCACAAACAATTCCGCCGACAATTCCCCTGACAACTGGAACAAATCAGCAGGTAACGGAAGCAATTCAGCAGGAAAATCAGCAACTAACGGTCATCAATCAGCCGAGATTTCAGCAGGAAAATCAGCAAACGGTCATCAATCAGCCGAGATTTCAGCAGGAAAATCAGCAGGTAACGTCAGCCCTAGAATCTGTACAAGAGTTCTTAAACTCGATCGCGCCCGTCCCCACACCAGCAACACCAGCATCGCCCGCAGCCACAACAAAACCGGCACGGCAACCATCAACCCTAGATGCAGGAGACTTGCAACGCCGTGGCAAAAATTCATCGCTAGACAAGCCCGGTAGTGTAGCCGATCGAGTTTTAACCATCGATCAAAGTATCACCAGTCAATTACCCGCCGACATCCTACCATCTCCACCAGAATCAAAACAACCGCGAACAGTCAACCCTACTTCTAATTTAGTTCTGGGATATCTTCCGTCTCCCGATCGACTTTTTGAAGTCAACGACATACAGAATATAATCTGGGGAATTGAAGAAATGAGGAATCAAGAATTTGGAGAATACTTGGGGGTAAAACCCAACCTTCCAGATGAAAATGTCTTGATTTCGACCTTTCAACAAACTTTAAAAAATATCGAACGGCAAATCGGCAAGCGGTCTGGTATTATCTACATAGTGTCGCGAGAAGATCGACTGGAACTAATTTTAGTTCCTCCCGTCGGGCGACCGATTCACTACAGCGTTCCAGAAGCCAATAGAGCAGCTTTATTCCCCACCGTCCAGGAGTTTCGCAATGAAATCACGAATCCCGCAAAACGCACTACTACCACTTATCTAGCCACCGCCCAGCAATTATATAAATGGGCGATCGCACCCCTAGAAAAAGACTTAGAAAACTTAGGAATTCAAACTTTATTACTGTCAGTCGATCCCGGATTGCGGAGCCTGCCCTTTGCCGCTTTACACGACGGTAAAGGGTTCTTGATTGAAAAATACAGTTTCAGCCTAATTCCAAGTTTTAGTTCGACTAATACCGATTATAAAGCTGTTAGAGACGCCACCGTGCTAGCAATGGGAAGGTCAGAATTTGTCGATCAAAACCCCTTGCCCAGTGTGCCGATCGAATTGCAGGCGATTTCGGCTCAGTGGCAGAGCCCATCTTTCCTCAATTCTACTTTCACTTTAGATAATCTCAACTCGGCACACGCCAAGGGAGGATTTCGGATCGTTCACCTAGCAACTCACGCTGAATTCAAACCGGGAAAACCAAGCAATTCCTACATTCAACTATGGAATTCCAAATTGCAGATCGATCGCATGGAGAGTTTGAATTGGCGCAATCCGCAGGTAGACTTGTTAGTATTGAGTGCTTGTAGAACTGCTTTGGGCGATCGGGAAGCCGAGTTAGGTTTTGGAGGTTTAGCAGTCAAATCCGGCGCAAAATCTGCTTTAGGGAGTTTGTGGTATGTTGACGATGGAGGCACTTTGGGGCTGATGAGCGAATTTTACCACCAGTTGCGAGGAGCTACAACTAAGGCAGAAACTCTGCAACTTGCTCAACAGGCGATGATTGCTCGTAAAGTTCGGCTCGCAAACGGGCAGTTAGTTACAACAGCGGGCAACTTGAATTTACCGACTAACCTACAACAAGAAAACCAAGATTTTTCTCATCCTTACTACTGGAGCAGTTTCACTCTAATTGGAAGTCCTTGGTAAGCTGCCATACTTTAGCTCGTTTTGGGTAAAATTAACCATTCTAGGTTGAAATGAGGACTAAAGTCCCAGCGAGTTTTATGAGAACTAAAGTCCTCAATACGAAGAGGTTTTATGATAGGTTATTACAGGCAATTAATTAAATTTTAGATTTTAAATACAACCCCACAGATGAATCTGGGGGCTTGAACTAACGTCCAAACTTTTTTTCTCACCGCGACTCCTGTGGGGATTGTATCCGTATTTCAGTCAGAGCAAGTCAAAAATTATCACAAACCCGGAGATGCTCTATCTAAGATCTAGGGCTGTTTTGTCTCGGATTTGGTGCTGCAGTTCCGTAATTGACTCGACAGCCGATATTGAACAAACTCGAACTGCACTCAAGAGGGACAATCTGCTGGTCGAGGAGGGCGCTGCAACTGACATACTCGTCGTTATTAGTATCTCTTACCATACATTCGATTGGGTTAGCTCCCGATCGCGCCGACCAACTCTTCATACCTACGACTGCAATCATATGCTGCCAGTAGAATGCAAATAACGACACTGCAAACAGTACAGCAACTCCTAATCCTACTTTCAATTTCCAACTATTTAGGACATTTCCCAAACTATTTTTCACGTTTTCCACCCCAGAAATTGAGCTTTCGGTAGTTATTTCTGGAGTTGTCAAGTTTGTTTGTGTTTGTTCTGCTGGAATTTCAGACATAATGTATCTCCTATGATTGCTGGGATTTGGCTAAGCTGGCAATTGCCATCGCTATTGCAAACTTTATCAAATTTTAGCAAAACTAGCCTGTACCGACAACCGATTCGGACAGCACCGCCGGGGAAGTATGTATATTCAGCAAGTGCGACCGCGATTTCTATGCCTTTTGAGGTATTGCCCAATTCGCGATCGGCTATTTTACACCGAGGGTAATAGAATTGTTGGGGATTTTCTTTGAAAACGACCCAAGTGAATCAGGTTTTTTTGCGAACCGCAGAGGCCGCAGAGGGCGCAGAGAAAGAGCAAAGAGAGATATATTGACTTTCACCAATCATTTCAACCTGCAAGAAGTTCCAATAACTCAGCTTCCGAAAGTAGTTCGATTCCCAAAGATTGAGCTTTTTCTAACTTAGAACCCGCATCTTCTCCCACAACCACATAGTCTGTTTTAGCACTCACAGAACTTGTGACTTTACCTCCTGCTTTTTGAATCAAATCTTTAGCTTCATCTCGTTTCAAAGTGGGCAAAGTTCCAGTCAGTACAAAAGTTTTGCCTGCAAATTGTAAATTTGTGCTAGCTAAATTTTGATTTTTTACTTCTGACTGCAATTGCAAGCCCGCAGTTTTCAACCGTGCAATTAAACTTTGATTTGCCGGAACTCGAAACCACTGATAAACAGCTTGAGCAATTTCCGGGCCGATGCCGTAAACCCCCTCAATCGAGGCCGCCGATACCGCTGCTAACTCTTCCACATTTGCAAACCTTTCTGTCAGCAATTGAGCGTTGACTGTGCCGACGTGGCGGATGCCCAAGCCGTAAAGTACGCGCGAATAAGGTTGATTTTTCGATTGGGCGATCGCACTTACCAACTTTTCTGCTAACTTCTTACCCATGCGTTCCAAACTCATCAATCTTTCCGCAGTCAAATCGTACAAATCCGCCGCAGAATGCACCAGATTGCTATCAACCATCTGCTGCACCAACTTTTCCCCAACACCGTTAATATCCAGAGCATCCCGGCTGCAAAAATGAATCAGCGAACCCCTCAAAATCGCCGGACAAGAGGTATTGATGCAGCGAGTAACGGCCTCCCCCTTTTCCCGAACCACAGGCTGTTCGCATTCGGGACAGCAACTAGGCATTTGGAAAAGTTGAGCATTTTGGGGGCGAAGTTCCGGCAAAACTCGCACAACTTCTGGTATAATTTCCCCAGCTTTTCTGACAATTACAGTATCGCCAATGTGCAGGTTCAGATCGGAAAGTCGATCGCTGTTGTGGAGAGAAGCCCGCGAAACCGTCGTTCCAGCCAACTGCACCGGTTTGAGTTCCGCTACAGGGGTCAGAGCCCCGGTTCTCCCTACTTGTACGGTGACAGCTTCTACTATTGTAGGCACTTCGGCAGCGGGATACTTCAGGGCGATCGCCCAACGCGGAAACCTCTGAGTAAAACCCAATTGTTTTTGCAGCACAACCGAATTAATCTTAACAACAACCCCATCCGTCATGTAAGGCAAATTCCGCCGCTCAGTATCCCAATATTCGTAATACTCGCGAACCTCATCCAAAGAATAGCAAATTTTGCGATAGGGATTCACCTTAAACCCCATTCTTCGCAACAATTCCAACGAATCCCACTGCGTGTTACCCTCGTTACCCCGATCTAAATGCAGAGTATAAGCAAAGAAATCCAACCGTCGCTTATCCACAATTTTAGAATCCAACTGCCGCAGCGTACCCGCCGCAGCATTGCGAGGATTAGCAAACAATTGTTCCCCCGCTTTTTCCCGTTCCCGATTAATTTCCTCAAACACAGCTAAAGACAAAAAAGCCTCTCCCCGCACTTCCACAACAGGCGGCGGATTATCTAAATTGAGCTTTAAAGGAATCGAGCGAATAGTCTTAACATTTTGAGTAATTTCCTCTCCCGCAATGCCGTCTCCCCGCGTCGCACCGCGAACTAAAACTCCATTTTCATAGGTTAACGCTAAAGCAGAACCGTCAATTTTTAACTCGCAAACATAGGAAACCCCCCCCAACCCCCCCTTGCTAAGGGGGGGAGTAGTTTCCCTGTTTTCCTGATTGCTAATTGAAGATGTTATTCCCTCTTGTCCCCCCCTTTGATAAGGGGGGGTTAGGGGGGGTGAATTTCCCTCTTGACCGGGGGTTACGGGAGGTGCTGCTCTTTGCCAGCGTTCCTGCCATTTAGCAAATTCTTCAAAATTAAAAGCATTTTCCAAACTGTAGAGAGGAATATTGTGTTTGACGCTAAAAAATTGAGTAGCAGGCTGTTCTCCCACCCGCTGAGTCGGGCTTTCCGCAGTAATTAATTCCGGATAATCTGATTCTAATTCTTGCAACTGGCGGTAAAGTCGATCGTACACTTCATCTGGCACGATCGGCGCATCGAGAACATAATAAGCATAGCTAGCTTCCTGTAGCTGCTGCCTCAACTGTTGAATTTGCTGCTCTATTTCGGGTTGCATATTAATTTGAAAGTGTATATTTTTTAACCGCAGACCATAACACAAACTCAGACAATACAGATTTTAACCTTATCTACATCGATCTGCGGTTGTTATTTGGACATTTAAGATTAATTAACGATCCCAATCTTCAACTTCATAAAGGAAACGAGTTCCCCCTATCAGCTTGCGATTCGCAGAGGTACTTTGCACAAAAACCGCATACTTTTCTAGATTACTCGGTTTGATGCGGACTGTCTCGCCCATTGGCAAACCCAACATTTCTCGCGCTGCTTCTCCTTCAAACAAATCCCCTGTCGAACGCTCCATTAGCACAATTTCTTTCTTACCTTGGATAGTTTCTGTTTTAGTAAATTCATAAAACCCGCGCCCAGTTTTAAAAGTCAAACCATTCTCCAGAACAAAAGCTTTAATTGAAATCTCGCTGTCAACTTCTAGAATCTGAAATCTCCCCGGTTTTACCGCTCGCAATTCTGCGGATTCGTAAACAGCCATGCCTTCCCGCTTGAGCATGGTATCAAACATCTTGTTTAATCCGCGATTCATGCGACCTTGACTGACAACTTCTTGTTCGTAAGCTTGTAGTTGTTCGTTAGATGACTGTTGGTAACAAACTGCTAAAAATAAATCTGTAATGTATGAAAATTGGTCGAGATTGAGGTGAAAACCCCCTGATTTTTCGGCTAGTTCTTTATAAAATAAAGTGGCGTGGTGACGGTTGAGAGCTTGGATGCCGTAAACGGCAATTCCCATCTGTGTTAACTTATCTACTTCCTGACGCCAGTTAAGTTTTTGAGGAGTTTGAGCGGGTGCGTGCGGGATGTCGTCGCCAATTAGTACCAATGTTTTGGAATTAGTTGGAGTCCAAGAAAGTGACTGAGCTTCGTGCAAGACTAATTCATAACATTCTGGAGCATCGCCACCGCCAGTTGGCTCTACATTTTGAACAAAATTGCAAATTGTGCCGACATCGCCTGACAAATCAAGGTGTTTAGTTACGTAAGTGCTGCCAGCATCGCAATAGTCCCCGTGAGCTATAATGCCAATGCGAATGCCAGGAATTTCATCTAGCAGTCTCGTTACCGTCTCTTTAATTTTCCGACGAACTTGCGTCAAACAAGGGTACATACTTCCAGTAGTATCAAAGCTAAAAACGACTTCAATGTTGTTATTTGCCATGACGTAACTCTCCTTAACACACATCGCTTTATTAGCTCTATTATAGCTAATAAAAAGACGAGTCAGCAACTAGATTAAAAAAACTCCTAATTCTGGCTCGCTTGATTTGCTTCAGCATAAGGCTGGTTAATTCATCACAAATTCAAATCGAAAAAGTCGCTAAATTTCTTGTTTTCCCCGGAGGGAGCTTGAATGTTATCACTATCTTTTTCGCCGTTCAAATTCCCGGCGGCGCGGGATGTGATTAATTCATGAGCGTTTGTCTTGTTGAAAGCGATCGGTTCAGCGTGTTCAACCTGAAATACGTTGGCATAGAGATTGGCAATAATCTGTTTGCCTCCCTGGGTCAATTCCAAGTAGTTCAAAGCTGCTGGAATGTAAGGAAAAACTCCATTCCAATAAAACTTGGCGTAATTTTGCCGCAAATCTCCCGGAGACTTGTATCCCAAGATTTTATTAGTGCCGACTTCCTCAAATTCGTAGAACAGGGCACTTATTTTTCGCAGGTAATTGGGATCGCTCAACTGACCGATCAAATCGGCGGCCCTAGCGAGTCCAGAGTAATTGTTTCTGTCTTGATGAGTTTCGCTAGCAGGAACTGGGAAGCGCGTCAATTCAATATTGCGCTTGATTTGTTCGGCATCAATTAATGTGTGGCCGCCGAAGCGTTCGTCAATTACGAGTTTTCCTCGATCGACATGATAAGGAGTTAAACTGGCAGAAGTTGCGCCGATCGGCACCGAAACCATACCCCCGTCAATACCCGTAGCGTAGAGTCCCACAGCTTCTTGGTCTTGGCGACAAACACCTTTGACGTAGCCGATATCGTGGCACAGCAGCGAAATCAGGTAGTGCAGCCAATCTTCCGGCGACACTCCCCCTTCGCGAATATGCTTGCCCCGGAGAATTTCTTGTCCCACCAAAGCCACGAGCATGGTGTGTTCCACATTGTGGTACAGAGCATCGCAGTTAGCGATATTTTCCAGAGCCATAGTCCCTGCCCAGGCGATAATTTCAGGGTAGTCAGGCTTGTACTTGCCGTAGGTGCGACGGTAGCCGGCCTGCAGCTCTTGCACAAAAGCGTCAATCAGGATAGCAGTTGCATTGAACATCATAAATTCTCTCACTCAGGCTGTACTTACAAACTCGATCGAAAATATCTTGCATAATAATGGGACTTAAACATTTTCGAGCCACTTTAGGATCCCCAACCCCTCGCTGGCAATAGAAAGAGGCCGATCGCCTAAAAATGCCTGAAACCTTTGGTATAACTAGATTCATGCCCATTCGAGCTAAAAGTTTTTCTCTATTTGGGTTGGAAGCTATTTTGGCTTCAGTTTTTGTCTAAGTCCCGATAGCTGAAAAAATAATCAATGGGCATTCCAACAGGTTTGACCCCTCGGCGTTGAATTTTAAATTTCAGCTAGTCTTGTCAAATCAGAAAATTGCTCTCAAGGCTATGCTTCCCAAGATAACCTAATTTCAGAAGCATCCGAACCAACAGAGCGATTTTCGGCATTAAAAAGTGGCGAAACAATTTACATCGTTTCACCGACTAATTATTAGAAGTCCTAGGTGTGAAAGTTATGAACTGTCTGTTTTCGAGCCTCTCCACTGCTGCCCTTCGCGCTCGGCGGTCGATCGCCCCAAAATACCTAGGATTGTTTGCATTCACTGCTGTTTGCACTGCCGCACCGGCAATGGGTGCCGAGCGAATTTACGTAACTTACGGGCCGCTAGAAGAATCAGTTCCCATCGAATCTCTGGCACTCTTCGCTAAACAAGGCAAAATAGACTCGAACTTGGACGGCTTCGCTCAGTACATCAAAGAATCTCAGCTAGCTGACATTCGCAGCGCCCTGCAAGCGAAAGCTGAAATCAGCCAGGTGACGATCGCCCAATTCCTTTACACGCCTCAAGGAGAAGTGCTGCTGAGACGCTTGGGCCGAGTAATTCAAACCAAAGCTCGGCAGCCCGGATTTTATGCCATCCGAGCCGCCCTGATTTTAGCAGCCTCAGATCCAGAAGGCCTGACAATTCTCAACGTGCTGCGAAAATTCCCCACCTATGGCATCAGGATTGACATCGCCCGCGCCTTGGGTATCGCCAACGAGCTGACATCGCTGATCAACCGTTCCAATCAGACGATCGCCGGAGTCGCCCAGTTGTCCGAAGCACAAGCAGCTTTAGAACCCGCCATACCGCCTGCCGCAATGCTGCAGCCCCAGCTACCGGGCCCCTATACTTGGAAAAAATCATCGGTAACTTTGACGAGTCCAAATCGCGATCGCACATTTGATATGGACATTTACCTGCCACAGGGCAGCCCGCAACCGGCTCCAGTAGTAGTAATTTCCCACGGTTTAGGTTCCGATCGCCTTTCCTTCGAGTATTTAGCCAAACACCTAGCCTCCTACGGCTTTGCGGTCGCCGTCCCCGAACACCCCGGCAGCAACGCCCAACAAATCCAAAACTTAGTAACAGGCAGAGCGAATGAAGTAGCAGAACCAGCAGAATTTATCAACCGCCCCCTCGACATCAAAGACTTGCTCGATTATTTAACCCAACTTTCTACCACCAATCCTGCCTATAAAGGGCAGCTCGACTTGCAGCGGGTGGGTGTCATCGGCCAGTCTTTCGGGGGCTATACGGCTTTAGCATTAGCCGGGGCGGGGATTAATTTTGCACAGCTAGACAAAGATTGCGGAGTCGAAAACGATAGTTGGAACCTCTCCCTACTGTTGCAGTGCCGCGCCCGCGGCCTAGAGCGCAACCAGTACAATTTCGGCGACCCGCGCATCAAAGCTGCGATCGCCGTTAACCCGATCGTCAGCAGCATTCTGGGAGAAACAAACCTCAGCAAGATCCAAATCCCAGTCATGCTAATCGCAGGCAGCGCCGATACCGTCGCCCCCGCTTTGCTCGAACAAATTCAACCGTTCACATGGCTGACATCGCCCAACAAATATCTGGTGCTGATGAACAACGGGACTCACTTCTCAACGATCGAGGATTCCCCTCAAAGCCTCTTTCTGCCACCACCAGAGGTCATCGGGCCCGAACCAGCTTTAGCCCGCCGCTATCTCAGCGGACTCACCCTAGCTTTCATGGAAAGCTATTTGAACAACAAATCAAATTTCCGCCCGTATTTGGAGCCATCCTACGCTTTAAGCATCTCCAGAGACACTCTCGGACTGAGAATTTTGCGATCGCTCACCCCGCAACAACTCCAGCAGTTCAGGATTTCTCCACCTGCTCGCAGGCCAGTCTCTCCACCTGTCCTCGCTCCTGTTCCTCTACCTTCTCCACCTCCCATAGCTCCCGTTCGTTAGGCTTGAGGTGCGCCGAAGAGCACGCTGCCATATCTTTTCGCGATCGGGCGATCGGCCCTGTCTCTCCTGACATCAGCTTTCCTAATCGCAGTCATCAGCTAAACTGTCGTCAAACCCCTTTACAAACCTTAACAACACCGTTAATAATAGAAACATCATCCGAACATTGAAAACCAAATACAGCAATCATAAACAAATGACAACAACCTTACAGCAGCGCGAAAGCGCCAACGTCTGGGAACGCTTTTGCGAGTGGGTAACATCAACCGACAACCGCATTTATGTAGGTTGGTTCGGAGTCTTGATGATTCCTACCCTCCTGAGCGCCACAATTTGCTACATCATCGCCTTCATCGCAGCCCCACCAGTGGACATCGACGGCATCCGCGAACCAGTAGCAGGTTCCTTAATGTACGGCAACAACATCATCACAGGTGCAGTTGTTCCCTCATCCAACGCCATCGGCTTGCACTTCTACCCAATCTGGGAAGCAGCTTCCCTCGATGAGTGGTTGTACAACGGCGGCCCTTACCAATTGGTAATCTTCCACTTCCTCATTGGCGTTTTCTGCTACATGGGTCGCGAATGGGAACTGTCCTACCGCTTGGGTATGCGTCCTTGGATCTGCGTCGCTTACTCTGCACCTGTTGCAGCAGCAACCGCAGTATTCTTGATCTACCCCATCGGTCAAGGTTCTTTCTCTGACGGTATGCCCTTGGGTATCTCCGGCACCTTCAACTTCATGATCGTGTTCCAAGCAGAGCACAACATCCTGATGCACCCGTTCCACATGTTGGGAGTTGCTGGTGTCTTCGGTGGTTCTTTGTTCTCCGCCATGCACGGTTCTCTAGTTACCTCTTCCTTGGTTCGCGAAACAACCGAAACCGAATCGCAAAACTACGGTTACAAATTCGGTCAAGAAGAAGAAACCTACAACATCGTGGCAGCCCACGGCTACTTCGGTCGTTTGATTTTCCAATACGCTTCCTTCAACAACAGCCGTTCCTTGCACTTCTTGTTAGGTGCATGGCCAGTAGTCGGCATCTGGTTTACCGCTTTGGGTATCTCCACGATGGCTTTCAACTTGAACGGTTTCAACTTCAACCAATCGATTATCGACTCTCAAGGTCGTGTGATCAATACTTGGGCTGATGTGATCAACCGCGCTAACTTGGGTATGGAAGTCATGCACGAGCGCAACGCTCACAACTTCCCGCTCGACTTGGCTGCTAGTGAAGTCACTCCAGTCGCAATGGTTGCTCCTTCTATCAATGGCTAAGTTTTAGCTATCGATTAACAAAAAGCGCTCCTAGTAATAGGGGCGCTTTTTGTTTGGGGAAAAAAGATTTTTACTGCGGGGAGGCGAAGTATCGCAGCCCCCAAGGGAGTTATATCGAGCTTATTGGAGATGGCAATTCGCGGAGATAACAGTTCCCTCGTTTCTGGTAATTCCTGTTAGGCTGGATTGAGGTCGGCTTCTGCTTGGAGACTCACTCATGATAAATTCAAGTTTCTTTAAACATCACAATACATTCATAATTTTCTAAATCGAGAAATAGGTCAACTTCAGGGCTATTTCATTCTTGAGAGAAGGGTGATAAGCTGAAGCTATATTCCTTCAAATTGTTTTGAGTAATGACCCAA
>NZ_JAUBQM010000196.1:0-1364 GCF_036701245.1 Microcoleus sp. Pol14D4 | reverse complement strand
CAGGGTAAGAGCATCTCAATCAGTCTTGACAAAAGGACTTGAGAAGAAGCATCATGTATTCATCATTCATTGCAGCCCGTTTTCTTTTCTGTCGCAAACTACGCTTGAGAGTAGTTTCTTGATTTACAGCATTCAGGGACATCCGTCTGATAACAGCCAAATTTCGAGGGCTATTCAAGGACCGAATGCGAGAGCGATCTTCATTGAAAGTGACATCTAAAACCCAATGTTCTTGATTTTCAATACTCCAATGTTGACGAATGACGCGACCATTAAGCTGGGCATCTACGGGTAAGGAACTCAGGTAAAATTGTACTTCATGAGTGGTTTTATTCCACAGACAACGGAAACGTTCTACTATAACAATAGTCTGAATATCTGTCCAGTCTTCTTGTTGGTAGAGTCCCCCTAATGCCCTCACTGGAACCGCCCAAACTTTTCGAGTTTCGATTCGATGATGTGCTTTTTCCGTTCGGGAATCTTCACTCACTTCAATTCCCCCAAATTGGCTGGCTCTGGCTGTTTCAAACCAGGTTTTGACTTGTTTGTAAAGGGTTGGATGATTCTTTTTCAGAGTAACTACATAATCAGCTTTTTTTTGACGAATCAGTCGTACAATCTCGGTTTGAGTACCCATCGCATCCATCGTAATAATCGCTCCTGTGACATCGATTAATTCCAATAGGGCTGGGATAGCTGTGATTTCATTGGAATGGTTTTCAACTTTAACTTGTCCAAGTACCAACCGATTTTCACTCGCCCACGCCGTCACTAAATGTAAATTCTTTTCCCCGGTTTTTCGGTCATAAGAACCTCGGAGACTTTTTCCATCAATCGGGATAACTTGTTGAACAACTGACCCAATTAATTGTTTAACCCATTCGGTCAACTTCTTTTCTAAAACTTTTGGGTCTACCTTTTCAAAAACTCGTCGGAAGGTATCATCGCTCGGAATACCATTTGGTAAGTCTAAAAATTTTTGCAACCATTGCTGCTTACTGATTCCATAATTTTCCATGTCTTCCCATCCATCACCTCCAGCTATTGTAGATAATATAGCAATGACGAGAATATCTTTCAATAAGTGGCGTTTGGTTCGGTTCACTCTCGGGTCGGGTACGTCATCAAAATAACTTGACAAGCTTCCTTGTAACTCTTGCATAGAGATAGGTGAGGGCTTCTTCAGTAGTTGCTTTGACTGAGACGTTGGCCGGACGGGCAGGAATCCTTTATCCATTGAGTTTTACCGCTTGATGACTTAGTTTTTAAGGCATTATAGAATTGCTAATACGTAAATACCACGTTTTTATATTTGTCTTTTTGTCAAGTACAATTTATACTAAATTAGATGAGCTTACCCTGCT
>NZ_JAUBQM010000029.1:0-66405 GCF_036701245.1 Microcoleus sp. Pol14D4 | reverse complement strand
CCCATCAAAATCCTGGAAATCATTTTCGACTCCCCTCCCGTATTTTTGCTCGTATCATACCCTAATTCAGCAACGCCACACGTTCTAAATAAGCTGCATAAGCTTCTCCTTCTATTTTGGTAATCGCCGCGATCGCCGACACCAGAACTTCAGGAAAACCTTCGCTTCTAAGTTGCTCAAGTGTAAGTTCAGAATCTTCGACCGCATCGTGTAGAACCGCTACGATTTTCTCCTCTATAGAGTTTACATTTTCCATCACAAAGAGCGGATGATCGAGATAGGGATTGCCTGCTTTATCAACCTGCCCCTCATGAGCTTTGGCTGCGATCGCGATCGCCCGTTGTAGTAATAATTCGTACTCTGAATTCGTATTTGACAACATAGTACAGAAGTTCTCTATTAAAGTTTCAGTCCCCTAGCGGCGAAAAGCTCGTGTGTGGTTTGTGATTTTAAATATTCCTGCAACAATTTCCAAGCCATTTGAGTACCCTCACCTGCGTTGACTTTTTCAAAGTCTACATCTTTTCTCAAAATTACCAAACCGACACCTTCTTTAATTTCTATTTTATCATCATCGCTAACTATCGCCAAAAAAAGGTGGTTTTTTTGTAAGATTTTTATATCATTTTGGGTCTTTTGGTGAGTAAAAGTTGCGATAAATTCCATTGTGTAATCATCGATCGTGAGGCAAGTTTCTTCCTCCATTTCTCGCACTGCTGCCTGCTGTGGAATTTCTCCAATGTCCACGCCACCACCAAAAGTAGAAAGCATTCCTTGACTGGCAATACCTGGAATATTATCTCGCAGTTGTGCTCCTATTTGACCGTTGGGGAGCATTACAAAAATGCGAACTATTGACTTGGGAATATTCATATTATTGAGTAAATAACCAAACTAACAAAAATTGCTCTATATTTGTCTGATTTGACTCCAAATTTTTCTAATCCAATTGTACACCCCAGCATACAAATCACGCAAAAATTTGACAGAACTTTTCCAAATAGATTTTTCTTTTACCTCTGAAATCTCCTCGATTTCCAGGGGCAGCGGCGGCATCCCGACTACTTCATAGAGCGGATATTCGCCGCTTTTTCCCGGAATTGCAACTAATATGCACCGATCGACGATCGCCAATTCCTTCACTTCCTGATAAGTCTCCTCGGAAATCAGTAAACTTGTTCCCACTTGCTTGTTAGCAGCTTCGATCCGGCTGGCAAAATTCACCGCATCTCCGATCGCCGTAACTGTCTGACTCTTCGATGCCCCCAAATTCCCCACAACCACCCACCCGCAGTGAATGCCAATCCCAATCCGCAACCGGTGACGGTATAAAGTCTCAAAATAGGGATTGAGTTTCTCTAGTTCCTCCAGCATCTCCACCCCAGCCCTCACCGCTTGTTCCGCAGCTTTGTCGGGATTTTCCAACCCAAACAGCGCCATTAAACCGTCACCCATATAATTATTAATCATCCCGCCATTCCGATTGATCGCAAAACCCATCTTTTGGAAATAGCGATTTAAAACATAAATTACATCGTAAGGCAGCAGCGATTCTGCAAAAGGCGTAAATCCTCGAATATCCGCAAACAAAATCGCAATTTTTTTCTCTTGACCCACAGGAGGAGAAATAGACTTCCCCGCCATTTGGTCGGTAAATGATTCCAAGTCTTCAGAATCGAGCGCCAATCGGCGCAAAATCACCTTGCCACCTGCAACCTGCGTCTGACAAGCCAGCCTAATTTCCGGCTCTAAACGCAATTTTTTCGCGAGTTCCTCTTCCGGCGAAGTGCGCGGAGAGCAAAATTCCCAACCTTCGACAATCAATACCCGGCAAGTCGAACACCGGGCGCTACCGCCGCAGATGTGGGTGTGCGGAATGCCGGCACGCAGGGAAGCTTCGAGAATTATATCGTCGTCGTCTATCTCGATCGTGCGATCGTCCGGCAGATAGTGAATCTGTGGCATATGTAGCGCGTCTAGTTAATTAGCGAGGAATCTCGCGGACATCTGTTATTGCAGCGAACCTGTATGCAAACCCGGTTTCTCGGCATTTTTTCTGTATCCCCTGATTCCTTAACTATAAGTCGCGATCGGCATTTGCTTCTCGTTACGTCAGCTCAAGCGCCCAACTGACAACAGTTTAAAAAAATAATACAACTCTAGGCAAGATTCCAAATCTTAGCTCATCAGTCATTCCCAATTCTTTAATCTATCTAAAATCTCAAATGGTATAACTGATTACTAAAAGCGCCATGGCACCGTGATAATACCCCCATTCAAGCTGTGGAGTTAATCTAAAATCGAAAATCGAAAATCTAAAAAGGACTGACATAATTCTTAATAAAATTAAGATCGCTCAAAGCCCGATAAATCCGTTATCAAATCCCCTTCAACGGCGATATATTTTTAGGATTTATCGGGATTTTGCTGTGGAAACCTGACTTGGCAATAGTTTTAGCTTTTTTGCTCTCTAACAACCACCCAATTTTCGTGAGATAGAATAGCAGCATCTTTAAAACCCGTATAACCATGACTTCATCAACAGCCCTACAAAACATCGAAAAGCACATTCCCATCGTCGGAGATGTACATACCAAAAGTCCGATCGCCTACGGAGCAACCCGCCTCGCAGTCAGTGCAGTTAACACGGTACAAATGGCAGTAGCAGAGTCTTACATCAACGGATTAGAAGTCCCAGATTCAGTATTGCGAGCGCTTTTTGATACCTGTATGCCGGTCTTTTTTAAGCATTTCCCGTCCCTGCTTGCACCCTACGAATGGGTACTAACAGAAACAGACCATACAGCCGAAGGGCCGCGGGATTTAATGAAGATTCAGTACGACTTACCTCAAGCTATGCTGAATCCGATGTTAGGCGACGGAAAACTCATTTATCCTAAATACAGCATGGGGTTGTGGGAAAAAGGAGCCGCCAACCTTGAACAATCGCAAATCCAGATGATTGATGATGTGATTGAGAAGCTAGAGATTCAAGATGGCGACAATATTTTAGACTTTGGCTGCGGTTGGGGTTGCGTTCCCAATTACATTCTTTCCAAATTCCCCAATGTCACCTTTACTGGCATTAACCTCAGCCACCACCAATGCGAGTATATGCGTCAGAAGATGCAAGATCCCGAAAGCTACCTTAGTTCCGGTCGATTTACCCTATATGAAGGCGATTTGAACGACGCCAACTTCGAGACAAAATTTGACAAAATTCTCTCCATCGGAGTTTTTTGTCATGTAGGTAATTTAACGAAGGCTTTCCAAAAACTCGCCTCTTTCCTGAAGGATAACGGCAAAGTTTTCATTCATATCATCACAGTTCGTACTCCAAACAATATATCCAGCGTTTTCACCCACAAATACATTTTCCCCCACGGACGTTACTGGAAATACGATGCCGTTCCCAGCCACAATAAAGACCTCAAAACCATTCAAAGATGGTATCTCAACGGATACAATTACTCCACAACCTTTGCTAACTGGCTGAAAAACTTTGACGATTCTCAGGCAATAGTCAAAGATTTAGATTACGGTATCGACTATGCCAAATTTCGTCGAATCTGGCGGTTTTACTTGATTTGGTTTGTGTCTAATTTCGCGAGTTGCGACGGCGAATATAACGGCAACGGTCAATATTTAATGACTCATGCCTAATCGCTAATCAAGACCCAGCTCAAAAAACCGAACACCCCGAACCCCGACTTCTTTGAGATGTCGGGGTTCTTGAGTGCGAGCTACTTATCGGGAGAATGAAACCTTGCAACCTAGACTTAGGGCAATAGAGAAGTGTTGCCTTCTTTTGAGGAATTTTTCTGAGTTTAAAAAAGTCCGGAATAAGATTATTTCTCGGTGAATAAGACCTATATCAAGCGTGAGCCTGCACAATACTTTTTAAATTCCCTACTCAAGCAGTAGTGATGATGTGCGATATTTTACTAGAAAAAGAGAGTAGATTTATACAATGGTAGACAATATGAAACCTTCTCTTCCTCAAGACGACCCGAACCCAGAACAGCGCAAAGATTCCTTGAATCGTCAGCAACAAGCTTATCAGTTTGACTATGAGAGTTTATCACCTTTGGCATTATTGAAAGAGGTGCCTGCAGTCGAGAACTTTTCGAGCAAGTATCTTGCCGAACGGATATTAGCAACCTCGGAACTTCCAGCAAATATGCTGGCAGCCGATTCGAGAACTTTTCTCGATCCTCTCGACGAACTCCAAGACTATGAAGACTTTTTTACTTGGCTGCCCCTACCTGGAGTTGCCAAAATTTACCAAACCGATCGCTCTTTTGCAGAACAGCGCCTGTCTGGAGCAAATCCGATGGTGCTTCGCCTCTTAGATGCGAGCGATCCTCGGGCAGAAACACTGAGGGGTCTTTCCAGTTTGCACCCATTATTCGATCTGCACCAAGAGTTGCAGGAGAAAAATATTTACATTGCCGATTACACAGGTACTGACGAACACTATCGCGCGCCGGCTCTCGTTGGAGGCGGAACCTATGAAAAAGGCAGAAAATACTTGCCGAAACCACGGGCTTTTTTCGCTTGGCGGTGGACGGGAGTCCGCGATCGCGGTGAAATGACACCTATTGCCATTCAACTAGATCCCAGCCCAGATAGCCATGTCTACACCCCATTCGATCCTCCTGTCGATTGGCTGTTTGCAAAACTCTGCGTACAAGTAGCAGATGCCAATCACCATGAAATGAACTCGCATTTAGGTAGAACTCATCTGGTGATGGAACCAATCGCGATCGTCACCGCCCGACAGTTGGCTAAAAATCACCCGCTGAGCCTGCTGCTGAAACCGCACTTTCGCTTTATGTTGACCAACAACGATCTGGCGCGTTCTCACTTGATCGCTCCCGGCGGACCCGTCGATGAATTGCTAGGCGGCACCTTGGCTGAGACAATGGAACTGACTAGAGAGGCGTGCAGTACGTGGAGTCTTGATGAATTTGCCTTACCCGCTGAACTGAAAAATCGGGGAATGGATGACCCCAATCAACTGCCTCACTATCCTTACCGAGATGATGGATTGCTGCTGTGGAATGCGATTGAAACCTTTGTATCGGGCTATCTAAAATTCTTTTACCCGACGGAGATGGCGATCGTACAAGATCTGGAACTGCAAACCTGGGCCCAAGAATTAGCCTCAGATAGTGGCGGTAAAGTCAAAGGAATGCCAGAGCGCATCAACACAGTTGAACAATTAATTCAAATTGTCACAACTGTAATTTTTACCTGCGGCCCCCAGCATTCAGCCATCAATTTTCCCCAGTATGACTACATGAGTTTTGCCGCCAATATGCCCTTGGCAGCGTACCGGGACATTCCTAGAATTACTGCTTCGGGTAATCTAGAATTGATTACGGAAAAGGATATTTTACGGTTGCTTCCTCCGTACAAACGAGCGGCTGACCAACTGCAAATTCTATTTATTTTGTCAGCTTATCGATATGACCGTTTGGGTTATTACGATAAATCTTTCCGAGAACTCTACCGGATGAGTTTCGAGGAAGTTTTTGCCGGAACGCCGATCCAACTTTTAGCCAGACAGTTCCAGCAAAATTTGAATATGGCCGAACAAAAAATTGATGCTAACAATCAAAAACGAGTAATTCCTTACATTGCTCTCAAGCCTTCGTTGGTACTAAATAGCATCAGTATGTAGGAATGTATTTTTGGGGTTGGCGAGACGCCCAACCCCTACGCCCCAAAATAAAATTCATTTTTTGTGCAATAGGCCGGAAAGCCTGTTCTTAAGCATGGTGCAAGATGCGACTCCCATGCGAATTCTCAGCTTTTATAGTCTTCAACAATCGAGCAATTCACCGCCATTGTACCCGCAGAATCAGTGAAGGTGACTTCATCTTTATAATGCCTCGGTGTTTGCATCAGCAACCGCCAAGCTTCTCCAGCATCGATTAAATTCAGGCGATCGGGATAGTGAATTTGCAACAACTCTTGCACCATCGGATAATAGTTTGAGTTGATACTGGGGAAAATATGATGCTCTGTGTGGTGAGAGAAATTCAAGTGCAGCAGATCAAATATTTTAGGAACACGCACCGACATACTGTTGATCAGCGGATCGTTAATGGCGGTCATCCGGCAACCCATGTGGTTGGTATAGATGTAAAACATTGCGCCTGCATGACCAATTGCGATCGGCAAAAAGTACGCAAGAGCGATTTTGAGGGGATGAAAATTTAGGTAGAACAAAATGCTGGCATGAATTCCTAAAATTCCCAGACATTCAAATGCGATCGTCAATCTATCTTTAGGACTAACTGTAAAGGCAGCCGGTACGTAATCGACAGATTTATCGTTAAATAACAGTACCGAGGTGAGATTGCGGAAATTATGCACTAACCAGGAACCGGCCATTCCTACAATTAACCACACCGGATTGACTTCCACCGACGGGACAAACAGATTTTGAATCCATTTTCCCCAAGTATCTGGTTGCTGGTACAGATAGTTGCGATCGGGGTCGGCCAAAGAATTCGTGTTATTGTGATGTACGAGGTTGTGCAGATTTTTCCACTGAGTAGGCGGCATAAACAGCATACTTAGTCCCAAAAAGGCGATCGGATAAGTCAGTGGAGACTTTTTCTGAACGCTGCCGTGCATCAAGTCGTGGGAGCTAAATAGCAAAACTATGATACTATTGCCCATGATGACGGCTAAAGGTAAGTAAAGCCCTAAAAGATAGACAGGCCAGCGATCGAGATTAGCAGCAATTCCCCATCCCAGCAATAAAATAGCCGCGTTGATGAATAGTATTGCTAACTTGCTGGGATCGGGTTCAAAGGCATCTGACGGCAGCAGCGGACGCAATTTTTTCACATATACCGAGTGGTGAATTAGCGTTTCTTCGCCTAAAGTCGGCGTTGCCGTCTTGTCTAGAGTATTGAGTAATTTTTGGGATTTCATGTTATCGCTAAGAGTATTTTCATTTGAGTTAATAACTTTCTAAATTTAATTAGAGCCACTACCGATTTTAGATTGACCTAAAACAAATGAATCGCGGGATTATTGTCGGCACGGGGAAATTTTATCTGTGTCCACGGTGTCGTTCCGGGAACTTGTGACTAAATTGCTTGCGATCAAAGATGCCTAATTGTTGTACAAAGATATTATTGTATTTCCTCAAAAAAAATTTGTAAACAACTATTAAAGCCTTATAAAGGCTTACGCATCGATAATACTTTCCCACTTTTCAGTTTGGTTTAATCCCAATAACAAATCCTAAATAACCTATCAGATTAAAAAAGTCCGTTTCCCTGAACAATTTCTTTGATTGTCGTCAGCGTATCTAACCCGATCAATCCCCGACGATAACCTTTTTGGTTGGACATTCCCAAAAATATCGCATCTCCCCGATTTTGATAGCGCCAAAACCGAGGTGAGGCATTGATAAAAGTTGAGGCGCTGTTAACATCCAGAGCAAATTGGCGGCTTTCTAAGTAAGATTCAGTGGCGATGCAGTCAGCGTGGCCACTGCTGTAGCGGTTGATCCAGCCGATCGCAATCTCTAAACTATCGACAACTTTAAACGCGATGGTTTTGTTTAAATACGGTTGAGTCCACTCGTATGGTTCCGCCAGCTTCAAGTCGGGGAAATCTGCGACCAGATCCGCATCTGCGCTAATTTGAAAGCCTTTTTCTTTTAAACTGTTCCACAGCCTGACTAAGGAAGAAGGCTTTTGGTTGCGATCGATAAGCACTTTCTCGATCGCGTTAACAGGATCGGGAACGCTTTGATGGCTGTCCAAAATCATCCACCTTGCCATCTCCAAACTGCCAGTCGGTGACCAATAAAGGTAACAATTTCCCATTGCCGACCTCAAAACTGGTGCTGTACACAACCTTACCACCTGCTGCACCAAACTTGGCCTGCCGTAGGGAATAATTAAATTGAGATATTGGTCTTGAGTGACCAATTCTCTGATCGAAGCGCCCCGATCCGGCGGCAGTACCTGCAAACATCCCGATGGCAAACCGACCTCATCGATTGCCGAAATCAAAGCTTCTCCAATTACTGTATTAGTTTGCCAGCTTTCGCTGCCGCCTTTAAGAATCAAACTGTTAGCGCTTTTGAGAGACAAACCCGCGGCGATCGCCCCCAACTCGGGAAACGCCTCGTAAATTAGAGCGATCGCCCCCAGCGGTAGCGACTGACAGTACACCTGACAGCGATCGACCTGATAAGAAGCATTGATCACCCTGCCGATCGGATCTGGCATTTCCCCCAACCGTTCCAGAATTTGCACAGTTGTCTTGATCCGTTCCGGCGTCAGCTTCAGCCACTCCACGATCAACTCCGGAATCGCCATGTCCCGACTTGCTTCTAGATCCAGAGTATTTGCTTCTAAAATGTCATTTTGCCGGCGTTTCAGCGAACCCGCCATCGCCTGCAAAGCTGCAGCGCGATCGGCACTCTTTGTCGCAGCCAACTCCAAAGAAGCTTGATAAGCGCGACGCGCGACATTTGCGGCATCTGATGAATGGGTAAAATCCTCTATTATCATCTAGCTAACGCCTGTAAGCGAGCCATACCATCAGCGCCGGCAGCATTGCTAGCAGCACGGCGACCATTGCCCACAGAATAATATTCGGGCCCGGCGAGTGTAACGCCAAGGGCAACCAAATCACTAACGGCACCAATATCATACCCAAAGCCAGTGGCAAATAATGGGCCTTCAAACCCGGATGCGCTCTGTTCCACTGATTCCCTGTCCACCGCCAAGCCTGCTTGTAAGGATAGTTCGTTGATAGTTGCTCGATCACGTATCCACTTTCGTCCAATACAAATATTTGTTGACAGCGGTTGCATCCAAAGGCTTCTGTCAACGTTATAGGCACTAGACGACCCCGGCGTCGGCAAGGACAGGGGTACTCATCGTTTAAGTCAATCTTTGGAACTTTTTGAGATGGCACGAGCGATCGGATAAAAAAAGCGTTTTTGCAAAAATAATCCTTAACATATCCACTTAATCAAACTTGTCAATTCCGCCATAGCAAGGCTTTCAACTGCCTGTTACGAAATCTCGCCCACTTGGCAATTTTGACTTGCAAGTTCTGCATTCAATCTTACCACTAACTTAGGTACTTTCAACCATCATTAAGAGTATATCCAAAACTTTCTGGATGTACTTTCCGGTGTCTTGGATTCCGGTTTCCTGGATTTTTTTATCTTCTAAAGCGGGTGACGCGATTCGAACGCGCGACATTCACCTTGGCAAGGTGACGCTCTACCACTGAGCTACACCCGCATTTCCTGCGGTATTAACAATATTGTCTCACTTCCCGAAATTTGTCAAGTCTTTTTAGTAAGTTTTTTTCACAAACCCAGTAAACCCCCCCAAACCCACTCCCTTTGTCAAATTTCAGCAGCCAGATTCTCAACCAAATCAGTAATTGCCGTGAAAATTGACCGCCATCCGGCGACGGCAAAGCTACAATCAAGCTGGAATTGTGGGAGAACACTGTCATGTCAGATTTAAATCGCGGAATCATGAAGTTCAAGGGAGCTGACAGTCCTATAGCGATCGCCATTTCGGCGATTGTCATTGCCGGCGGAATCGGCTTCTTGATCTGGTGGGCGCTGCAATCAGCCTACACCTTTAGCTAACAGACTACTCAAACGTAAAACTTATAAGACCTTGCTCAGAAGGCAGAATTTAAGAAAAATTCTGTCTTTTGCATTTTTTTGCCCTTAGTCTTGCAATTTATTGCCCAGGAATGCGGATTGATTGCTGACGATCCAATGATTGCCATAAATCACCCGATCGGGCGAGTCGCTAGCATGAGCCGAGATGACTTCCCGATCGACTACTTTTGTAGTACACTTGTAAACAAAGCGCGCCGAGAGCGCAATTTTAGATGCAAGTGTTTGCAAGGGTTGTATCTCAACACAAATTTATGGCAAGCTTTCATGACATTTTCCAATACTACAGTCGCTACTGGAAAATATCACTTTACAGCATAGGCGCATCCAGCGTTTTGGCACTAGCCGATTTGCTTGTTCCTTACGCGATCGGTCAAATATTAAACGTATTGTCGGGTCAACCTACAGATACAGTAACCCAAAAACTGATAACAGCGATCGCCTCTGTTACCCAGCAGTCACCCAACAAAATATTATCGCTATCCGTCTTGCTGGGCATAATTTTTCTGGTAACAGTAGCCAAAGCACCGGTACAGCCTTGGGTGGGAAATTGGTTCCACTGGGCGATACCATTGAGGGCAAGGCGCGATCGAATGAGAAGTGCGATCGGCAAAATCCTCACCTTACCCCTAGAATTCTACGACGAAAACAACGCCGGACGGATTGCCAGCCGCATCGCCAAAGGCATCGCCAACCATACTTGGACTTACCCAGAAATTGCCGGCGAATTCATCCCCGAAGTCGTTCGCTTAATCGGCATTTTTGCCGTTATCTGCTTAATTGAGTGGCGGATTGGCTTATTAATTTTGGTTTCATTTCTATTTATCCTCAGTTTCACCTTAAAAGGCCTGCAACAGGTGACGGCGCAGGAAGAAAGTCTGGATGAATACATCGAAGATACCGAAAGCCGCAACTCGGAAATTATCACCAACATCAAAACAGTCAAAGCTTTTGCGACAGAAAGCCATGAACTCAAAAGGCAAACAACCAGACTCGATCGCGAATCAAAAGTCGTGATCCACCGCATTCACAAAGGATACGTCATCCTGGGGACATACCAGCAGACGATCGTCCAGTTGTGTTTGTTTTCAGTCCTCGGTTTTAGCCTAGCAGCCACGGTTGCAGGCAAAATTTCCCTCGGATATTTTGTTACCGTCTACACCCTGGCAAGCATGGCATATTCCCAACTGCGTCCGATTAGCGTTATCGCCGAATTATTGGCACGGCGTTATTCTTCAATGATCCGGTTCCACGAGTTTATGCAGTTACCAGACGGTGTTGATGCGGTTAATTTAGCAGAAAATGCTCGATCGGCGTCGCCTTATAAATTTACCGGCAAAGTTGAGTTCAGCGGTTTGACCTTCGGATACGACAGTCAAAAACCCGTTTTGCAGGATGTGAATTTATTGATTCATCCCCGACAAACTGTAGCATTAGTCGGGCGATCGGGTTCGGGGAAATCGACCTTAGTTAAACTTCTGTTTCGCTACTTTGAACCGAACTCCGGCCGCATTCTGATCGACGGCGAAGACATTCGCAGCTTAGACGTGACTCGCTACCGGCAGCGTTTAGCGATTGTCCACCAAGAAGTAGACGTTTTTAACGGTACTTTGCTGGAAAATTTGACTTACGGAAACAGAAGCGCCACTTTCGAGGAAGTTGAGGACGCTTGTCGCATAGCCAAAGTAGACGATTTTGTGCGGCTGTTGCCCCAAGGTTACTATACCGTGGTCGGGGAGAGAGGAATGCGGTTGTCCGGCGGTCAGCGGCAGCGGTTGGGGATTGCCAGGGCGCTATTGGTGGAGCCGGATGTGTTAATTTTTGATGAGGCTACTTCTAGTTTGGACTATGAGTCGGAGCGATCGATCCAGCTAGCCATGCAGAATATCCTCGGTACGCGCACCACCATAATTATTGCCCACAGACTGAGTACAATTCGCGAAGCCGATGCGATCGTCGTACTCGACGGCGGTAGAATCGTCGAAGTTGGCAGCCACGAAGAACTTTTGAGTCAACAAGGCATTTACCGCCGCCTGCACTCCCTGCAAGAAACCGGGGAATTAGTGAATTAGGGATTTCCTCTCAGTCTAGACTTAGGGTGCTCCGGGCGGGTACCCAGCCTAGACTTAGCAATGCACATCTTAAATAGTGTTCAATTTTTTAGTCTGCCCCTAACTCACTTATGTGTTATCAACTGAATTATTAGAGTTTTAAATATAATGTTGCAAATAAAGATTCTGGTGCTAGGATTTATAACTGTGATAGAAATGGGTCGATGCCCGAGTGGTTAATGGGGGCGGACTGTAAATCCGCTGGCTACGCCTACGCTAGTTCAAATCTAGCTCGGCCCACCTCAATTTAATAAAAAGTTAAAATTTAAGAATTAAAAATTAATTTTTTAATTGGCGGTTCTTAATTTTTTATGCCCGTGTAACTCAGTGGTAGAGTACCTCCTTGGTAAGGAGGAAGTCACGAGTTCAAATCTCGTCACGGGCTTGCTATTCTCTGGTATATACCTCAAGGATTTCAGCTTCATCGCACAGCAAGAAGGTTAGTTTTCCGCTCAACTTTCGCGCCCATGGTTTTCTAATATCTCCAAAACGACTTCCATATCTGTCAAGTTGGCGCCGGACTTTTTCCCTCTGTCTTTGAACTGGTTGAGTAAGTCGGCCGGGGGAGCATCTCATATTGGTAAAAACACTTCTTCTAGCTCCTTCCTTCTTCCTCTGTCCTCTTGGCTCCTGGCTCCAATTTCTAGCTTGGCTGCTTTCATTGAGATGCTCCCGGCAGACACTGCTACAAACTCATCACAATATTGTCCCCATATGGAATTCCCGGACTTGTTCAAGAAATCGGGAATCTAATCATCCTCATCCAATCCCAGTGGGACGAAATATTGACTGTAAACCACACTATCCGGCTCCCAAAGAGGTCGCCAATAAACATTTTGCATCACCGCTTTTTCCCCATCACCCTCAGCAGGCCACTGAAAACTGACGATCGCAATATTGCTATATCCCACAATCTCATCACCCTCTTGCAGCCAGCGATTGCGCCACAACAGCGCTATAAAATTCCACAACCTATGCAGGAATGACAATTGTTTATTTTTATGAGATCTATCTGACGCAGTTCCCTTTTCTAGCAGTAAAAATACCCGAGCTCTTTGCCGTTTAATCCAGTCAATCCGATAGCCCCAGTCAGGCAGAGATTGTCTATTTCTAACAGCAGCCTCCAGAGCTTTCTTTCTGCTACTCCTGGGAATTTTAATTAATTCCAGCGGCTGATTCCATCCCAAACATTCATGCGAGCGTTCAGGAAACAGCGACTTAATCTTAGTATGAACTAAATGCGTTTTCCACTCCTCATTGATAAAAGCACTAGCAGTCAACTGCGCCAGCACACAATATTGACAATTTGACCGATAATTCTCCCTCGTCAAAGGCTCAATATTCGGCCGAGAATCGCCAAAATGACAATCAGACCAATAACTCAGTCGCACAGCAGCAGCATAGTGAATATCGCCCGTCAACACAATCACCCGATCGCGCTGCTTAAAAAACTCCGACAACAGCTTAACAAAAGCCAACTCATGAAAATTCCAAGCATCCCCCGCGTCACTATTAAAAACCTTCCCCTGTTCCACATCCCACTTTTGCACCGCATCAATAATCCACAAACCCACCAAATTTGTCGGCACAACCACCAGCGTCGCCTCAATCTCAAACTCCCCAGTTTTATTCAGCAAATCTGTCTCCCTCAAAGGTTTCTGAATTTGTTCCTCAAAACCTTTGTAAGTCAAAAGCATCGGTGGATCGATCGCGCTTTTCACCGGATACCCGCGCCAACTCCGCGTATCCAGCACAATTACCTCGTGCTTAAAACTTCTCACAGTAAAATGCCAATTCAAAACCTCATTGACACCCTCCTCATCTCGATCCAAAATAAAAACATCTTCATCTAATTTCAACTTAGGCAAATGAGTTTTCGGATCGAGTGCAGGAATTCCCAAATACGAAGCCGCCTCCTCCCACGCAGAAACATCCGTCCCAGCAGAAGCCGACCATTTTTCCGCAGTTGTTAATAATTTATCTCCGGGTTTTTCGCGATCGAACTGTGCAGGCGTATTGCCCCAAGCCTGAAACACAGCGTAAGCCAGCAAAGCATTCTGGACCACCCGTCGGCCCAGCGGCTTTCCCAGCACCCGGTAACACCACTCTCGATTCAAATACAAATCGTCGCTAACATCATGATCGTCGCAAATCATATAACTAGGAATATTCGCTAGCGCCCTCCTCACCCTCCACAAATTGCGAGCAAAACCGTTAAGTTCAACAACTTCTCTATCCCAAACTTTTGCCTGCTTAGAATTTGGACAAATATCCTTACCCTTCGGAAAACTCGTACACCAGAGTATCGGCGACCAAACTAACAAATACATCGCGTAATATTCGCCCAAGCTAAATAAATGACTTTTAGCATTGGCGGGTTTATTCACCAACATCGCCGTAAAGCCACCACAATCTCTGGCAATATCGCTGCGAGTCCCCGGCTGTAACTCAATTGGTTTTTTGGACTCATACTCAACATCAGACGGTTTCTGAATAGGCGACTCTCTAAAAAATTCTCTCTCTTGGCCAACTGCATTTTCGTTTTCTGAATTTTTAGGTATACTGATACACAAATTCTTTTTAATTTGGGCATCATCCATCAGGGGTAGACTTTCTTCCCAGCCCAACAGGGTATCGCCAGCATCAGTCAAAGCCCACAGCATCGCATCGGCAACGTCGTCGCCGTAAATTTGGTCGCCCGTTAAAAACAGTTGGTGGGGCCTGCTATTTGCCGTTCCTGCAAACTGTTCGAGCGCATTATCCAAGATTGGCAGTGCATCTCTGCCGTCTCCGTGGGGTTTGCGACAAGAACCGTGAACGATACGCAAATAGTTTAAATCCTGCGGCGGCAGGGCAAAAGTGGGCAACTGGTGAGCGAAATAACTAATCGTCTCCGGCCCCAAAGCCGATAAATCAGGGGCGGCAGGCCACAGGCAAGAAATGAGATTTTCTTTCTCATTTTCTGGGACTGCGCCCGCCGACGGCGACTCGCTACTCCCAGCAAACTTGATGTCATAAGCATAAATTTGCCCAGATTTCAAGACATTGCTATTAATTGGTGTAGCAGTCACCGCGACTACGTGCAGGTATTTGCCGAGCTGTACGGTAGAGCTCGCACCTTGCAGTAAGGGCTGACCGACAATTTCGCCGGTTCCGCCCTCTGTCGAATAAACCTTGAGTTCAACTTGGCGGGGTGCTTTCAGAGCGAGCCAAACTGTGACGGCGCGACTTTCAGTCCGGCGCAAAATCGGGCCCGCAAGGATCAGCGGCAAATGATGAATTCGATGACTTAAGGGAGTCCACGACATAGGATTTAAAAAATAAAAATTAAATAAGAGTGTTCTAGCAATCAGATTTTAGGCGATCGAGCATCTCTCACCCGCTTAATTAATGCTAAGTCTGCCAACCCAAGTCTCCAAAATTGTAACAACTCATTAAGTAAAATTAATAATCATGCTACAAGAAGAAAAATTACAACATTTCCGAGATTCAGCCCTGCAGTTGCCCGTAATTAAATCATCAGAACCAGCCGGACGGCCTAACAGCCGGCCGCTCTACTCGTCACCTTTAGATCGGGCGATCGACCGCCACCCCCTCACCGTGCCTCCAGAAACCCCCATCGCGCAGGTGTTGGCTCTCATGAACCCGATGCGCGTCTCCTGTCAGCTTTGTGGCGAAAAACAAAACGCTGTTGCTAGCGCAGCCAAGCGGAGCTGCGTCTTAGTCGTCGAAGATAATCGCCCGATCGGCATTTTTACAGAACGGGATATCGTCAAGCTAACTACCGTCGCAGCTTGTACGGTCGGACTGACAATAGCTGACGTAATGACTCGATCGCCCATTACCCTCAAACAATCCAAGTCTCAAGATATTTTCACAGCTATGTTCACGTTGCGCCAGCATCAGATTCGGCATTTGCCCGTAGTGGACGAGGACTCGCGACTTCTGGGCATCATCACCCGCGAAGCCATTCACGAAGCCCTGCAACCGATTAACTTGCTAACCAATTTGCGCTGTGCAGCAGATGTCATGACCAAAGAAGTCATTTCTGCCCCAACAACTGCCTCAGCCCTCGATTTAGCCCAGCTCATGGTCAAGCATCGAGTTAGTTCCGTAGTAATTGTCCAAGAGCAAACTCAGCATCCCGATCGGGCGATCGCACCAACACAAAATTATCAAATTCCGATCGGCATTGTCACCGAGCGCGACATCGTGCAGTTTCACGCCCTCGAATTAAACCTCTCCCAAATATCGGCTATAGAGGCCATGAGTGCGCCTTTATTTTGCATATCTCCCGCCGATTCTCTCTGGAGTGCTCACCAGTCCATGCAGCGGCACTGCGTCCGCCGTTTGGTCGTAGTTGGCAGCCAGGGAGAACTTTTGGGGGTTGTCTCTCAGACAAGTTTGCCGCAAGTTTTTAACCAATCTGAAATGTACGGGACGATCGAGCTTTTGCAGCAAGCAGTGGACGATCGAGCCACCCAATTGCAGAAAGCCAACCAACTTTTGCAGGAAGAAATTTTAGAGAGGCAACGGGCCCAAGAAGCCCTGCGCCAAGCTCACGACGACTTAAAAAAACAAGTTGAAGAACGCACCGCTCAACTTTTAGAATCCAATGAATTGTTGAGACGGGATATTCTCAAGCGCCAGCGAGTCGAAGAAGCGCTGCGGCGAAAGCAAGCTTGCTTGAAAAATCAAGCGCAGCAATTAGAGCAAACTGTGCGAAAGTTGCAGCAAACTCAAACTCAATTAGTGCAAACCGAAAAAATGTCTTCTTTGGGACAAATGATTGCCGGTATCGCTCACGAAATTAACAATCCTGTTAATTTTATCTACGGCAACCTTTCCCACGCCAGCCACTACATCAAAGAATTGTTTCAACTCTTGGAACTTTACCAGCAGCACTATCCCGAACCAGTCTCGGAAATTAAGGAAGCAGCAGCAAAGATGGAAGTCGATTTTTTGGTAGAAGACTTATCTAAGATCCTGTCTTCTATGCAAGTAGGAACCGAGCGCATACGCCAAATAGTTGTGTCGATGCGTAATTTTTCGCGATCGGATCAATCTAACATCAAGCTCGTTGACATTCATGAGGGACTCGAAACCACTTTGTTGATTTTGCAGCATCGGCTCAAAGCTCACGGCGCACATCCAGCTATTAACATTATTAAAGAATACGGTAATTTGCCCTTGATCCAGTGCTGTGGCGGTCAGATAAATCAGGTGTTTATGAATATTATCGGCAATGCTATTGATGCTTTGGATGAAGAAATCCAGAAAGGGGAATGGGCGACGAGAGATGGAAAAAATTCACCCCCGTCAAATCCTAGTTCTCCATTGAGTGTGCCGACAATTACAATTCGTACTGAAGTGGTTGGTGGCGATTTTGTGGCGATCCGCATTTCCGACAACGGGCGGGGCATACCGGAGGAGATTCGCCGCCAATTATTTGACCCGTTTTTTACTACTAAACCAGTAGGCAAGGGCACTGGGTTGGGACTTTCGATTTCTTACCATTTAGTTGTCGAACAGCACGGGGGGCGGCTCGACTGCGTTTCGGAAGCTGGACGGGGCACTGAGTTTGCGATCGAGATTCCGATCGTCAGTTGTCATTAGCCACCAGTCATACGATTTTCGATCGAACAATTTAAGGATGGGAAATGACTCATGAAGCCCGGGGCTTGGATCGCGGGCCTACAGTTGCATTATTTTTTTCAACGGGTATCAGTAGTCATTGGGAAGAATCATATTCTGCCAATCCCCCACTCTCCCAGACTCACTCCCGCTCTCCCCGACTCACTCCCCCACTCTCCGACTCTCCACCATTTCCTAAAAATTCACAATTTTTTACATAACACCAGAAACCCAAGCAAAGTCAATCTTTCCCAATCTAAAATCTAAAATCTAAAATCTAAAATCCCATAACTTTGCCCTCCCCTGACTCAACTGATCCGAACTCACTTCGAGTTTGGCTCATCCACTAGCGCCTTGATGACCGTTCCAGTTACCCGCACAAGCCATCAACTGCCTGCATCCTAGCCCCAAAGCCAAAAGCCCAGATTGTTTGAGAAGTTAATTTTTGTTTTATTTTTGTACCTCTTTATATTAAGAAAGTATTCTAAAATCTATTTAAAAGCTAAAAAAAATATAAAAATAGATTTTTATATCAAAAAACCAGTTAAGATTCCCAAAGATGCAAAATAAACAAATTTACTAGCATTTTCATTTAGGAGCCCCCTTTCTTTTCATCGCAAGTTAGCTAATAATGCTTTCAACGAGGTGACTAAGGGCCGAGTCCAAAATTGGCCTAACCCAAAGACGGATACAAGCCCCAAACAAAAGTCGTCGAGATCGAAAATTTTAGTTAGAGAGAAGCCCCAGATTCATCTGTGGAGTCCATTCTTTCATCTCAAATCTGAAATCTCAAATCGACTGACAGTAAGGGAATTGCAATTGGGCTATTGCAATTGGGCTATTGGAGTTGGGCGATCGAAAAAAAGGATGAAAACCCAGCCCTCATCGTTTTGATAGAAACCTATAGGAGAACAAAGAGTGAAACTCGCAGTTTACGGAAAAGGTGGAATTGGCAAATCGACAACAAGCTGCAACATCTCCGTTGCCCTAGCCAAGCGCGGCAAGAAAGTTTTGCAAATCGGTTGCGATCCAAAGCACGACAGCACATTTACCCTCACTGGCTTCTTGATCCCCACAATTATTGACACCCTTCAGCAAAAGGACTATCACTACGAAGACGTTTGGCCCGAAGATGTCATCTACAAAGGCTACGGCGGCGTTGACTGCGTAGAAGCAGGCGGCCCTCCCGCAGGAGCTGGCTGCGGGGGCTATGTAGTGGGTGAAACCGTCAAACTCCTCAAAGAACTCAATGCCTTCGACGAATACGACATCATCCTCTTCGACGTGCTCGGTGACGTAGTGTGTGGCGGTTTTGCAGCCCCCTTGAACTACGCCGATTACTGCATGATTGTTACCGACAACGGGTTCGACGCTTTATTTGCAGCCAACCGCATCGCCGCCTCAGTTCGCGAAAAAGCCCGCACTCACCCGTTGCGGCTCGCCGGTTTAATTGGCAACCGCACCTCAAAGCGCGACTTGATCGACAAGTACATAGACTCTGTACCGATGCCGGTGCTGGAAGTGCTGCCCCTGATTGAAGACATCCGCGTTTCTCGCGTCAAAGGCAAAACATTGTTTGAGATGGCCGAAAGCGATCCTTCCCTCAACTACGTCTGCGATTACTACCTCAACATCGCCGACCAGATTTTGGCAATGCCCGAAGGAGTAGTGCCCAACGACACGCCCGATCGCGAATTATTCGCCTTACTTTCAGATTTTTATCTAAATCCAGTGCAACCGGTGGTCAAGAAGGAGGAAGATGAGCTAGACCTGATGATGGTTTAATAGGTCTAGCGATCAGGATGAGGATAAAGAGGTTATGGCTTTTTTTGATACTTTTTCAGTTGCTCTCAAACAGAAGTGGTTGGACTACTACCAGGTAAATCGGGCTTGGCTGCTCCTGCACATGACGGCTGAGAACACGGTCGCCACACCCGACGGCGGGAAAAGGCCTGTTTCTTACCTCATCCTGGGAATTGCGGCTGCCCTGGAGCCGGAACTCCAGCAATTAATGCTGCCCTTCTCAAAACTCAAGCCGGATGCAGACAGCCTGATCGAAGTGTTGGGACTAAATTTTGACCCGGACATCGCGCTGGGTATGCCCTCAAATATCGCGCCGCAGACGGCCGGTAAATCTCCAACACCCGCAGCCGCTCAAACTTCTACTGCTGCACCCGCAGTCGCTCAAACTGCAACTACTGCACCCGCAGTCGCTCAAACTTCTACTGCTGCACCCGCAGCCGCTCAAACTTCTACTGCTGCACCCGCAGCCGCTCAAACTTCTACTGCTGCACCCGCTGATGCCAAATCTAATAAATTGGGCGGTGCGGCCTTAGCAGCAGCCGGAGTAGTCGCCGGAGTCGCCGGAGCAGCCGGTCTGGCTGCTGGTGCGTCAGCACTGAGATCCGACGAATCCTTCGATGAGTTTGAGGAAGAAGCAGTCTCTGGCTTCGACTTGGGCGATGACGAGGAAGAAGCGGTCTCCGACTTCGACATGGACGACGAGGAGGAAGAAGCGGTCTCCGACTTTGACATGGACGATGACGAGGAGGAAGAAGCGGTCTCCGACTTCGACATGGACGATGACGAGGAAGAAGCCTCGGCTTTGGACGCTCTCGGTCTCGAAGACGATGAGGAAGACGCCATATCTGACTTTGATATGGGCGACGACGAGGAAGACGCCGTATCTGACTTTGATATGGGCGACGACGAGGAAGACGCCGTATCTGACTTTGATATGGGCGATGATGACGAGGAAGAAGAAGCGTTAGCTTTGGGCGGTCTCGGCCTCGGCGATGATGACGAGGAAGAAGAAGCCTCGGCTTTGGGCGGTCTCGACCTCGGCGATGACGAGGAAGAAGAAGCCTCACAATTTGGGACTTTGACCTCTGGGGATCTCGAATCGGGAATATCCGATCCGTTTGGGGAAGAAGATGCAGAGTTTGTCGCCGAAGAAATACCTGATCCGTTTGGGGCAGCGACCTCAGATGACCTAGACATGGATCTGGGTGACTTGGACGATGACGGTATTGACGATTTCTCTGTATCTGATGACGATGACCTCGACGATCTCGGACTCGACGATCTGGGGGAAGCAACTACCGGAGATCCCGATGAAGATGATTTAGATGCTCTAGGTCTCGGCGATTTGGATTCCGACGATGAGGATGAAGAAATTTCGGGCTTTTTGTCGGATTTTAAGTGAGGTTGTGGCGATCGCCCGCATCTCTTCTAGTCTTGAATTTTGCCGGTCTATTGGTGAGTTGTGAGTTGCGAGTTGTTGATTTTTAATTAGCTCAAACTCACCAACTCCCAAGAGGCTTTTTGCCGGAGCGAGTTGAAGAAAATTAAATCCCTGCTGTGAGGGATTATAAGCCCTCGCGCAGAATTTTTTAGCTCAAATTTTGGATGCTGCGGCTGCGGAAATATTGAATTGGCTGCATCTATTTTTTAGAGGAATTAGCCCAAAATCAGGTATTTCTATTTATTGTTCGCTGCGAAAGTGCGATCGCACAAAACACGTGTTTTCTCGCCGCTGCGCCTGTTCGCGTTCGAGAGGAAAAAAAACCTATTTCTATCGTCCGGCAGAGCAACGAGGCGATCGCAAAAAACAGATATTTCCTCGCTTAGCGAGCCTGTCCTGTTTCAGACTAAAAACAATTTAAAGGGAGAAGATTTGAGATATGACTGCTATTACTACTAATGAACCGGAAGCTTTAAACTTTGAATGCGAAACAGGCAATTATCACACTTTTTGTCCGATTAGCTGCGTAGCTTGGCTTTATCAAAAAATTGAAGATAGCTTTTTCTTGGTCATCGGTACCAAGACTTGCGGCTATTTCTTGCAAAACGCCATGGGCGTGATGATTTTTGCTGAGCCTCGCTATGCGATGGCTGAGTTGGAAGAGGGGGATATTTCCGCTCAGTTAAACGATTATGATGAGTTGAAGCGGCTGTGCTTGCAAATTAAGCGCGATCGTAACCCCAGTGTAATTGTCTGGATCGGCACTTGCACCACCGAAATCATCAAAATGGATTTGGAAGGCTTAGCGCCGAAACTCGAAGCAGAAATTGGCATTCCCATCGTCACAGCGCGCGCTAACGGCTTGGATTACGCTTTTACTCAAGGGGAAGATACCGTTTTAGCAGCGATGGCTGCTAAATGCCCTGACAAAGCTCCTGTTGTAGAAGCTCAGAAGCAAGAAAGAAATGCTATCTCTCAACTGCTGAATTTCGGTAAGAAAAAAGAGGAAGTTGCAGCAGATGAATCGGAATATGTCAAGCACACACCGCTGGTACTTTTCGGTTCTTTGCCCGATCCGGTTGTTACTCAGCTAACTCTAGAATTGAAGAAGCAAGGAATCAAAGTTTCTGGTTGGCTTCCTTCCAAGCGCTACACAGAATTGCCAGTCTTGGAAGAAGGTTATTATGTATCGGGTATGAATCCGTTCTTGTCGCGTACTGCTTCTACGTTGATGCGCCGCCGCAAGTGTAAGCTAATTGGTGCGCCATTCCCGATCGGCCCTGACGGAACTCGCGCTTGGATTGAAAAGATTTGCTCGGTGTTGGGAATTGAACCAAAAGGTTTGGACGAACGGGAAGCGCAAATTTGGGCTGGTTTGGAAGATTATCTGCAAATAATTCGCGGTAAATCTGTCTTCTTTATGGGAGACAATTTGCTGGAGATTTCTTTAGCACGTTTCTTGATTCGCTGCGGCATGACTTGCCCGGAAATTGGCATTCCTTACATGGACAAGCGCTATCAGGCGGCTGAATTGGCTTTGTTAGAAAAGACTTGTCACGAGATGGGAGTTCCTACTCCTCGGATTGTGGAAAAACCGGACAATTACAATCAGCTTCAGCGGATTTACGAGCAGAATATTGATTTGGTAATTACTGGTATGGCTCACGCTAATCCTTTGGAAGCGCGGGGAATTAATACTAAGTGGTCTGTTGAGTTTACTTTTGCTCAGATTCACGGCTTTGGTAATGCGCGGGATATTTTGGAGTTGGTGACTCGTCCGCTGCGCCGGAATAATTCGCTGAAGGATTTGGGTTGGGGTAATTTGGTGAAGAATGAAGCGAAGGTTTAATCGTTTTTAGTAAGATAGTAGGGTGGGCTTTGCTCACCTTATTTTTTTTGGGAACCGCTGATGAAGGCAGATTGACGCAGATGAACGCGGATGAAGAGTGCGATCGTACTTTTCAATCAATTGACAATTACGCCAAATTTTAATAACATTCTAGGCAAATAATCATCCAAATTTTTGATGTGTTCATCTGTTAACTCAATCAGGTTGAGTTCGTACTTCTGATATAGTTCTTGTTTCACTTCCTTACGCGCCACATACTCCGGGTTGTTCTCATATCCCCAGTATTCAATATACACCTTTCCCCCAGGAATATAAAAGTCACAGTAAGCTTCTTCCTCTATGGGTAGTCGGCGTTCATAGGCGTGAACTAGCTCCGCCATATAGAGCCAATTATCAATCAAAACTTCAGCTTTAGAGCGCACAAAATGACCGTCGGTTGTTCGATGCTGTGCACTCGCCCGAAACTTCTCGCGGAACCCTAGCTTTGTATTTACTTCTGTTTTGCTCTGTTCTGAATTGTCACCTTTAAGACTCTCAATAGTCGCCAGAAAAACTTGATTTGTCAGTATAGATTCTGGCCAAAGCACATAAGGAGTGTTGTCTTGAGGGTAGGTTTTTTGCACCGCCCCAAAACCGATTCCCCGCTTAGTGGCTACCCAGCCGTTGCGCTCTTTATTTACCAATCCTAACTCCGCTAAAATCGGATTGACTTTGTGCTTTGATATTTCTAGTTTCTCGCTGATGCTGGTAGCGGACAGAAGTGAGGGGGAAGAGGATTGTTGGGGTTTAGGTTTGGGCGCTGACACGGGTTGAGCGTTGTTAGCTTTCCAATGTTCGTAGCATAATTTGTGACCGGGTTTTGAAACTGCTTGATTGCATCCGGACGCCGTGCAGGTTTCTGCTGAAATGGCAGATAAAGCTTGATTTATGGCTGCTAGCTTGCGGAGCAAAGGATCTAAGGTCATATTAACAGCTTGAGATATATTCAAAAATAGTACCACTTTAATTTCTATGGAGTCAATAATTAAAAACTGGCGATTCCCTTTGGGGTAGCTTCGCGCGGACTTTTCCCCAACTTTTCCAGAATCTCAGCCCACGCGCCCGTAACACGATCGCAGGTACGATCGCCTATAATCGAAACTAGCCCAACTCTCATCAGTTGAGAAACCGCCATGAGTCAAGACAAGGAAGAAATTAGCTATTCAGAGAAAACAGAACGTCTCAGAGTTATCGGTCAGTTTATCAAAACTGTGACACCGATGATTTGGACGATCGTAATTTTAGTAGTCATCATTCCCCTATTAGGTAACTTTCTAATTTCCCAGTCACTAACAAATACCGGAACCACAGCAGTTGTAGTCTCGCCGCCACACGATTTTAGCAAAGTCAACCAAGACATTAAAAACGCTATCCAACAATCCCATACAACAGCCGAAACTTTCGCATCAAAAGAATTGGACAAATGGGAAGCCGAAGTAATTGCACGAGTAGACAATAGTTTCCTCGATTGGTACTTTGATTACTTCAATCAAAAAAAGATGGAGTTTACCGTACCTTTTAATTTCGTGAAATCTGCCGTACTCAACAGATTTGATATGACAGCAGCATCTCGTGCTGTTTCCGAAAAATTAACCGAAGACTTTCAAAGAGAATTTGCTAACCGCGTACTCGTACCCAAAAACGCTCAACTGCGCTTTCAATTAATCACTCAAGATACTGCTAATTTGTACATATCAGAAGTTAGCAAGAATGTGAAAGTAGTTCAAAACAATTATAATATACCGCAAGTAAAGTGGGACAAATATCTGAACGATATTGCCACCACAATTAGCGACAAAGGAAACGTCTCTAATTTATCATTAAAAGTATTAGTTGGCGGCAGCGGCTACTTAGTTGCTAAACCCTTAATTTTGGGGGTAGCAGCTAAAGTGGGCAGCAAAGTTACCGCAAAAGTTGCCAGCAAAGCCGCCGCCAAGGTAGCCACAAAAACAGGCGGTACAGTTGCTAGTCAGTTGGGAGTAAGTTTAATCGACCCGATTGTCGGCATCGGGATTATCATCTGGGATTTGTGGGATTACAATCACACAGTCAAAGTAGAAAGACCAATTTTGCGGGAACATATTGTAGAATACTTGAAAGATGTCAAAAAGTCCCTGCTCACAAATCCTGAAAGTGGAATCATGACAGCCATTTATCAGTTAGAAATCGGTCTTCTCAATTCACTTTAAATTTGGCGTTGCTTAATACAGGTATGAATTGAAGAGTTCGGAATTGCAATAAGCCAAGTCTGGTGAGTTTTGTAACTTCCGAAAAAAGTTGGTTCATACCGTTAATCAGCAACGTAAAAAAAGATAAAATAAAGGAAAAACTAGAAGACTGGCAATATTTAATCCGATATAAAAATATCATTAAACGGCATAAAACGCAAGCTTTTTAACTCAACTCACAAGGATTTAGTTATCAATAAATATAAAATAATGAGAAATTTCAACAACAAGTTTTATTGCCCAAACTCACAGAAAAAACTTATCCGGTAATGTCGGAATTAAAGTTAAAAGATCGCGGCTAAACATCTCTCCAAAACCCCTCGGCGTCCTATTCTCAATCCGAAGCCCAAATTTATCAGAACAAGAAAGATATTTGCGGTAGAATTATGATGTAATATTTAAATCATAGTCAAGTTACTATCGAATATTGAAAGCTGTTAATTAACCGGGCATAAAGCCAAGGTATAAAAATCGAGAAAACAGTAATAAGTTGTTCACAAAAAACTCTATTTTTGCCGAAAAGGATTATCAAAGCCGAAGCCAGAAATAGCAGTAGGGTAACTGGTACTTTATCGCTTAGATGAGTGTCAGTCCGCCGCTCAAATACTACAACGGAAATGATGGATCGGGCAGTTGCGATCGCCCCCTGAGACTAAAATCAAGTAAATTTGCAAGTATTGGTCGATCGACCCCCGTTACTCGACTAGATTTTGATTAAAGGTTTGCTATACTCCAGAAATAGACACATATTAACCTTTGGAAAATCAATAGGCCGGAGCTATGACATCCTATGCAACCTCTACAGCAAGAGCCGAGATGAGTGAGATCCGGCGCTTGAAAAACATACTGCCCCCAGAACTCCAAAGTTGGGTAACAGTAGAAAAAACAATAGAAGTTAATCCTACCCTGATCCGCAGCGAAGAAATAGGCAAAGACCAGGTAGAAATCCAAATAGACCTGATCCGCTGGGAACAGCTAGCAATGGATCAGCGGAACCTCCTATTTTGGCACGAAGTCGCCAGAATCCAAAACGACACTATCCCCAGAGACGGTTGGGAAATGGCAGCCCTCGCCATTGGTTTAGGCGGCGCTGTCGGCGAACTTTGGGTGCAAGACGGCTTGCTGCTGTTACTAGCCCTATCCTTATGCGGTGTCTCCGGCTGGAGACTTTACCAAAAAAACAACGGAGAGAAAAGTTTAAAAGAAGCAGTAGACGCCGACGAAAAAGCCCTCGCCCTGGCAACCCGCTTCGGCTACACTCTCCCAAACGCCTACAAAAGCCTCGGCAGCGCCTTAAAAACCTTAATCGAGCAAACCTCCAAAAAACAGCAGCGGGCTAAATACGAAGCTCGTCTCCAGGCCCTCAAACGCAACGCAGCCAAAGCCAAAGCCAAAGTCAAACCCATCACCCGCGAAACTTCCCAGTCAGAAAACGTCTACAATTCTTAACCTCATCCCCCGACGCTGGTTACGGGGGTTTTCCAGTTAACCGTTAACTGTTGACTTGTGGGTTAGCTGTTAACTGTTAACTGCGATGGCTATCTTGTGCAAGACAGGCACCAAAATAATTAACGACAAGATTAATCGGCCTGAATCCACAAAAATCTTGATTCCGATGTCAAAGTTTGACCGCGACTGCGTTCAAAAATCTTTGGACCAAAACTGGCACTGGTAGACTTAAGTCTATTTTTGCCTTTGATATCATTCTCGGCGGGCGAGTTTGCAGGCGTTTTTGTAAAGTTTGTATAAAGCTACCCTTTTGTTAACCATAATATTTGGTAAAGGTGGAGCTGCTAGGACAGAATAGGCTAAAGACATCAGCTTGAAATTTGAAACCAGGACTTCATGGTCAGTCAAACCCCAGAGGCAGATTTTCGGGTAACGTACTCGGACGAGATTCCCTCAGTTCACATACCCGTGCGCTTGAGCGTACTTGAAGCTGTAAACTTCAAGACAACCTGCCAGCAACTTTTTTCGGAAAGCACCACCGTTCCCAGCAAGATTGTCCTAGACTTCAGTCAGACGACATTCATCGACAGTAGCGGGATCGGTGCTTTAGTCAGCAATCTGAAATTTGCAAAACAGCGTGGTAGCGACTTGGTGCTCCGAAGCCTCAAGCCGCAGGTGATGGCAGTATTTGCTCTCACCAGCCTAGATCAAGTGCTGACGATCGAGCAGCCCTCTGCAACCTCAACTCCCACAGAGACCAACCCCTCGGATAATCACCTACCGATGACCCACCCCTCAGTGCAATCGTGGGTGAAGCGGCTGATAGATATTGTTGGGGCAATCGTCGGTTTGATGATTACAGGAATTTTGCTCGTACCCATAGCTGCAGCAATCACTATCAACGATCCAGGCCCGATATTTTTCGGTCAAACCCGCTGTGGCTGGATGGGCAAACAATTTCGGATTTGGAAATTTCGATCGATGTGTACCAACGCCGAAGCCATGAAAGCCCAAATCAAAAACCAGGCTTCTGGCGCATTTTTCAAAAATGACAACGACCCGCGGATTACCAAAGTCGGGCGCATTTTACGCAAAACCAGCCTCGACGAACTGCCGCAGTTTTGGAACGTGCTCAAAGGCGAAATGAGTCTAGTCGGCACTAGACCGCCTACCCCAGACGAAGTTGAGCGCTACGAAGTCCCTCAGTGGCAGCGTTTGGATGTCAAACCCGGGATGACAGGGGAATGGCAAGTCAACGGTCGCTCTCAAGTCCGCGATTTTGAAGATGTCATCCGTTTAGATTTAAAATACCAACAAAACTGGAGCCTTGTGTATGACCTCAAACTAATAGTCAAAACTGTAACAGTCCTGTTTAACAAAAATAGTGGCGCTGTGTAGGAACCCTCAACAACCAACCGCTGAACTTTGAGGTGCTGTTGCCGAGGGGGGACGGGAACTCGAACTCGATACTTAGTCAAGCAGACGATCGCTAGCGATACCTACGTTAGCATTAAGTGTTAAAATTCACACGCCCAGAAAATGCACAGCTAGTTGCCAGCTCTGCAATCAGAGCATTAATAATTAGCAATTGGCGAGTTCGAGGTCATACTCGAATTATCCCAGCATGATTTTCGAGGACGAGAAGAACTCACCTGTGTTTAGAAAAGTACCGACTGCTAACACGATCGAAGCTTAAATCACTTCCTCGCAAGCTGACTCGGGAATTTTCCCTATTTAAACGCCCTACCGAGGCGGGTTACAGTATCGGAAGTCTCTCATTTGCTGTGCGAGTAAATGGTGCGAAAGGAATGCTCACCTTGAGGCAAAACGGGCTTCTTCAACTCAAGCTTGACTTAACTAATATGTTGCCAAGACCTTGCCCTCCTTTTTCTCTCTCTCCGGCGCTGAGTACAGCGGTGGTGGGGGCCGACCAGGGGGAAGAAAGATGAAAGACAAGCAACCAAAGGCTGAGCAGCACCTTCAGGTTGAAACAGACCTGAATGCTTTAACATCCGTTTTGGAATGGTTGGAGAATATCGTTTTGCCCCTGCTGCCAGCGGATTTCTGGTGGCAGTGCCGGCTGATAATCAACGAAGGCTTTACAAACGCTGTCCGCCACGCTCACCAGAACTTGCCCCCCGCGACGCCCATAGACATTGAGGTAAAAGTGTTTGCCGATTACTTAGAAATTAGGATTTGGGACAGGGGTCAACCGTTCAACCTCGAAGCAAAGCTGCATTCGATCATGCAAGAGCAGCGCGATCCTTTGGACAGAGAAGGAGAAAGGGGACTGGTTTTCATGTACAAGCTCACAGACGATCTTCGCTATATCCGTACCGACGATCGCCGCAACTGCCTGGTAATGCGAAAAAACATTAGCTGAGGGCGCGATACCCGCCCGGTAAGGGCGGCTTCTTTCCCAAGGAGTGGAAGATCCCCTCGCCCCCTATTGTCCTACCCGGAACCCAACCACATCCTCTGCAATTCTGCGGGTGCAGGCTCGATGCACGCGGCTGGAGGACAATTTGCTTCAAAATAAATATTATGCGTATTCTAATTTATTCCTATAACTATTATCCAGAGCCGATCGGCATTGCCCCCCTGATGACAGAACTAGCGCAAGGCTTAGTCAAGCGCGGCCACCAAGTCCGAGTCGTCACAGGAATGCCCAACTATCCGCAGCGCCGGATTTATCCGCAATATGAGGGCAAATTGTACCTCACCGAAGAACACAACGGCGTCACAATTCAGCGCAGCTATCTGCGCGTCAACGGGCCCCACCCCAGCCTCCTAGACCGACTTGTGCTAGACGGCAGTTTTGTCGTCTCCAGCGCCGTCCAAGCCTTCAGAGGCTGGCGTCCCGACGTGATTTTCTCTACAATGCCCCCTTTACCGATTTGCGTCCCAGTCGCCTTTTACGGCTGGATTCGCGCTTGCCCGATCGTCCTCAACGTTCAGGATATCGTCTCAGAAGCAGCCGTGCGCGTCGGCTTGGTCAAAAAAAACGGACTGCTAGTTCGCATTGCTGACGCTTTAGAAAAATTGGCATACTGCACAGCCAGCCAAGTCAGCGTCATCGACAGCGGTTTTATCAAAAAATTGCACTCTCAGGGAGTACCACCGGAAAAAATAGTTTGCGTGCCCAATTGGGTTGATGTCAATTTCATTCGCCCCTTACCCAAGGAAACTAACTCATTTCGAGAAACTCACAAACTCAAGGGAAAATTTGTCGTTCTCTATGCAGGCAATATTGCCCTCACTCAAGGCTTGCAAACAGTTGTCCAAGCAGCGGCTCGTTTGAAACACCTAACCGAAATCGCTTTTGTAATTGTGGGGGAATCAACAGCCTTGGCGCGCTTGCAACAAGATTGCGAAACTTACAAAGCTAATAATGTAATGCTGCTACCATTTGAACCGCGAGAAAAATTGCCAGAATTGTTAGCTGCTGCTGATGTTAGTTTAGTAGTACAAAAGCGCCGCGTTACTAACTTCAATATGCCTTCAAAAATTCAAGTAATTCTCGCCAGCGGTCGGGCAATTTTGGCTTCGGTTCCCGAAACTGGTACGGCCCAGAAAGCAGTGCAGCAAAGCGGTGGCGGGGTGGTGGTAGCGCCGGAAGATCCGCAGGCTTTGGCTGAGGCTGTTGAGGATTTGTACCTGCACCCTGCTAAGGTCGATGCCTTGGGCGAGCAAGGCAGAAATTATGCTGTTGAGAATTACGGATTTGAGGAAGCTTTGAATCATTATGAAACTTTATTTGCGGCGGTGGCAGCGAGTCATTCTGAGAAAATATTGGCCCCCCTGCCGAAATAATCTGATAATTAGGTTAGTGAGTACCGACCGTTATTTGTTTCTTGGTGAAACCGAATCTTAAGAGTTATAATGTATTTACTGTATTTAAAGAGCGAGTAATATTTAACTGTTTTTATAATGCCTGCCAAAGACAACTATCACAATGCAGTTAAAAATGCCCTGCTAAAAGATGGTTGGAGAATTACGGCTGACCCGTACTTCATCAAATATGAGGATGCCGAGTTGTATGCCGATATAGCAGCAGAAAAGCCGATCGCTGCAGAACGCCAAGGACAAAAAATAGTTGTTGAAATTAAGAGCTTTATTGGGCGATCGCTAATGTATGATTTTCACGGCGCACTCGGTCAATACATTGTCTACCGAAATCTGATTCAACTTACGGCTCCAGAACACAGGCTCTATTTGGCAATTGATGATATTGTATACCAAGATTTTTTTAAACGCAAGTCTATCCAAGTAATTACTAATGAAAATCAGGTTTTGTTAATGGTAGTTGAAATGGCAAAGGAGGAAATTCTGGAATGGATAAATTAGAATACTATCGCAATACAATTAAACAAATATTGACTGGATATTATGAAATGACCGTCACAGGGGCGATCGCACTAGATGAATTAGAGTCTGAGCATCGTCTAGCATTTGACGAAGAACGAGATCAATATCTATGGTTTCGTTCTGGCTGGGATGGCAAAAAACGGCTCCGCCAC
This sequence comes from Microcoleus sp. Pol14D4, assembly GCF_036701245.1. NCBI lineage: Bacteria > Bacillati > Cyanobacteriota > Cyanophyceae > Oscillatoriales > Microcoleaceae > Microcoleus > Microcoleus sp. Pol14D4. Next base: position 35,643 of record NZ_JAUBQM010000029.1, on the reverse strand, counting down.
ATTACGATGTATCTTCGGATTAAAGAGGGTAAAGTTTGGGTGGAAGAAGATTGGACGGATTTGTGCGTAGTTGATGATTTACTAGCAGCAGGAATTTCTAAGGGCGATATTGTTTTGGGGTTTCATCATCCTAGCAAAAGACCTTTGACAGAATTTGCCACAGTTTGATGAAAGACAAAAATTTCACATTCGTATCCGCTCAATAATTCGGGGCGGACTACCCACTCAGGAAAGATTTTGCGTCATTTGAGGTGTATCTTTGAGCGATTTACCCCGGATTCTTGAGCGGATACGTCAAATTCCATACCTTGATTGTCACCCCTCCCCATCCCAGAAGCCACCACACCCCTGCGTGCCCGACACAGCAGTCCATTAAAACAAAACGCTAAAATAGTAGCTCATACAATTTTGGAGTTAATATTTGACACTTGCACCCGCGCGCGAAAACGTTCTAGCTTGGCTGTCAGACAGAGTTCCTGCTGCCCGCATCAAACATATTCTGGGAGTCGAACAGACAGCAGGTGACTTGGCTCGCCATTACGGCCTCGACGAAGCAAAAGCCCGATCGGCCGGTTTGTTGCACGATTTGGCAAAATACTTCAAACCTCAACTCCTGCTGCAAATGGCCCAGAAGGAAGGTTTAGAGTTAGACTCAGTGTTGGAAGCACACCCGCATTTGCTGCACGCAGACGCAAGCGCGATCGTCGCCAGAGATGAATTCGGGGTGGTCGATCGAGAAATTTTGGACGCAATCGCCAATCACACCCTTGGCAGACCAAACATGAGCCAGCTCAGTTGTACCGTATTCATAGCAGATACCATAGAGCCAAGCCGTGGTAACACAGCCCAACTAGAAGCACTGCGCGAGGCAAGCTGGCAAAATCTTTATGCAGCCGTGTGGCAAACTAGCGATTATTCTCTGAAATATTTGCTAGAAACTCGCTGCTACATCCACCCCCGCACCGTACTGACGCGGAATTGGGCGCTGCAAATGGCTCGATCGCCGGAAACAGGAAATTCGACCCAGAAGTCGATCGAACAAATCACAAGTTAAAAGTAAAATTTATCAGAAATCCTGTCCTTACTTTTAGCTTCAACCTAACTCCTATTTCCCGTCTCAAACTGCCAACAACCGAAAGCGAATAGCGCACCCATTTCCCCTTACCCTATCACTTAGGAAATTAAACACTTAATGTCAGATCTAACTCAACTCGAATACTCCAGGGCCCAGTCTACAGCAACGGGCGGCACCTCCTCAGACGAAGCCCGCGGTCTGATCATGACCGTTGCCCAAGCAGCCGATGACCGCAAAGCAGTAGATATTGTATTGCTCCGCGTGTCAGAAGTATGCTACTTGGCAGACTACTTTGCGATCGTCACCGGATTTTCCAATGTGCAGGTACGAGCCATCTCCCAAGCGATAGCAGACCAAGTGGAAGAAGAGTGGCAACGCTTGCCACTGCGTACACAAGGCCTATCAGACGCTAGTTGGGTGGTCATGGATTACGGCGACGCGATCGTTCACATTTTGAAGCCTCAAGAGCGGGAGTTCTACAATTTAGAAGCGTTCTGGGGACACGCCGAACGCATTGACTTTTCCCCCGCGCCGTGAGGATGGCTAATGTGAAAAACGTTTCTGCTTCTATTTGTCCCGTTCCGCAAGAACAGCGACCGATCAATGAATACCAAGAACTTAAAGAATCCTGGTTTTTTAGCTGGGTAACACTCAATTGGCCAGGATACCTGGCAAAACTAGCTTGGGTGTGGGCTTGGAGTTGCTTGGTATCGGGGCCGATAGCTGCTTCTAGCTTTGCTCCTGTCAAGTATCCAGCTCAGTTTGTCCTCAGCAGTGCCGCAGGTGCCGGTTTTATTCTAGGATTAGCTTTGCTGCGGCTCTACTTGGGTTGGTTCTACGTGCGATCGCGCCTTTCAAATCCCACGGTCGTCTACGAAGAGTCTGGTTGGTACGATTGTCAATCTTGGCCTAAAACTCCAGAAGTTTTGCTTCAAGATCAGTTGATTGTCAACTACCAACTAGAACCAATTCTCAGGCGTCTGCGGCAGACATTTTATGGTTTGACAGTATTGCTGGTTGCCGGGGGACTAACTTGGAGTTGTTTGTAATCGGGAATTCAAGGGAGTTTTGATTTTTGAGATTGCCGCGCACAGCCAACAACACGCACGGAGTGCATGAGTGAGAAACGATCGCAGAAAGATTAACTTTATAACTCTTAACTGGCAGCTCGCAACTCCTAACTTCCTGAACCCCAATCTAAAATCTAAAATCTAAAATCTAAAATTGATATGACAAGGGGAAAACGAACCCAAGCTCCCGAACTGGAAGTCACATTGCTGCGCGAAGGTATTGTCGAATCGAGGCACCGCGCCCAGGCCGCTGTCTGCGACAACCGCGGGCGCGTTCTGTCTGTTGCTGGTAACTCGGAAACGGCCTCATTTGTCCGTTCTTCACTCAAGCCTTTTCAAGCTTTGGCGGTGACGGCGACTGGCACTTTAGAACGCTACGAATTGACCGATCGAGATTTAGCGATTATTTGCAGTTCCCATCAAGGTACGATCGAGCAATCGCGACAGGTATTTAACGTCCTGTGGCGCTGCGACATTGACCCATCTAAACTTCAATGCCCGATTCCTGAAGGCAAAAAGAGCGCCCTGCAATACAACTGTTCCGGCAAACACGCCGGTATGCTGGCTGTCTGCCAGCAACTGCACTGGCCTCTGGACACTTATTTGCGCCGCAAACATCCCGTCCAGCAGCTTATTTTGGGCAAAGTGGCTGACTTGCTGGCAATGCCTGCCGAAGAGTTTATCAGCGCTCGCGACGACTGTGGGGCTCCTACCTATCTGTTGCAGTTGGGGCAAATGGCGTCTTTGTACGCTCAGTTAGCCTCCGGTAACAATGTGGATATGGAGCGGATTGTCCGCGCTATGACTCACCACCCGATGATGGTTGCTGGTGAGGGCAAATTTGACACGGAACTGATGCGCTTGACTCAAGGGGAATTGGTGAGCAAATCCGGCGCCGAAGGGGTGCAGTGCATTGGCCGCGTTGGCGAAGGCATGGGCTTGGCAATTAAGGTGACGGATGGGGGAAAGCGGGCTCAATTTGCTGTGGCGATTCACTTGCTCAAGCAGTTGGGGTGGATTACTCCGACGATCGCCGAAACTCTTTCGGAAACTTACCTTACTCTCAGCGAGTTCAAGCGCTTGGAGGTAATCGGGGAAGTTTCGATGCTTTAGGGCGATCGAGACTCTGAGCCGATTTAAGCAACCCCTCCCACAATCTAAAAAGTTTTTTTGATTGTGGGGTTGCTATTTTCAGAAAGATATGTTTATATTAGAGAGAGACAAAGCGACGCGGGATAGAGCAGCCTGGTAGCTCGTCGGGCTCATAACCCGAAGGTCAGTGGTTCAAATCCACTTCCCGCCACCAAATTCAAGCGAACCCTGTAATCGTTAAGGTTTCAGGGTTTTGTTTTTGGAAACCACTACAGAGAGACAAAGCGACGCGGGATAGAGCAGCCTGGTAGCTCGTCGGGCTCATAACCCGAAGGTCAGTGGTTCAAATCCACTTCCCGCCACCAAATTAAACAAGACAAGCCCCGGCAGCCTAAAAGTTGCTGGGGTTTGTTTTATGCCGTCTGTTGGAGGCCGTCGGCGATCGCATCTTCGACGATTGATAGCGTTTCCGGTTGCACGAGCGACATGATATAGAGGAGACGCCACTGCCGTCTCGAAATCGGTGGGCAATATTAATTCCGATGCTGCCACATTTGATATGAAAGCAGTTTATTTTAGGCGGCAAAAAAAATGAGGACACAGCACTGCTGTGTCCCTACTGTATATTTGTATTTTTCTAATTGGGACAAAATAAGACCCACCCTCAACCTAAACACTCAACCCTATACTTTTCGACGACCGTTTGTGCAAGCTTTATTTGTCAAAAAATTGCAATCCGATATCCATATTTTTTAACTCAGGATTTTAAATTGCTAAGTCGGCTGAGCTTCCAGCCAATCAAAAATTAGGTTTAACTGTTCCAGTGTTACTAACCCGTACTGCCACAGTACCATCGGCAGTTCGCCGGCATCTTGTTCACCGTGTCGGAGAGCAACGGCGATCGCCGAATTCGATATCGCCAACTCTCCCCGCAAATAATCGATAAGTTGAGCCTTTCTCATCACCTTCACCGCCAGTTTTATGCGCTATTGTAAAGAAATGTAGCTAATCGGTCTGTATCGGAAGTTTAATTGGTCTAATCGTAGGTTCACAATAGAGAACCTTGTGTGAGGGAAACCGCACAAAACTTGTGATAAAACTCTGATAAAAAAGCGATCGCAGTCACAATAACTCCGAGAGTCAAAAATTGGGTTCCGCGATCGCTTGCTTTAAATGAATTCATTTAAAATTGCTAAAGTCCTAGCTGAAGCTGAACTCCCGCTTCTGTACCGCTGTCGGTTTGTTTTGGAGGTAAAGGATTTCCTTGACGCTGGGCGTCCGAAGGAGTAGTAATAAATTCCAATGGGCCATCGATTTTGAGGCGAAATGTGTCGCCCAAGCTGCTTTCCCTTCTAGCAGAATTACCTGCCGTTTCTGGTTCACCAATCAAGTTTTGGTAGTCCGAGTCTAAGGTTCTGTCCTCCACAGCCCTCAATGAATCCCCAGATAAAGTCGTTTCCGAATATTGGGGCGCTGGTTGCAGTCTTTGTTGGGCGAGAACCGCCGGGGTCAAACCGATAAAAATTGAGCTCAGTCCGAGAGCAGTGCCAAGAGTAGCAATAACTGCGTTCATCATCCATGCCTCCGCTAGTTGCATCCTACTATGCGCTTATTGTACCGAGTCGGCATTAAGTTGCACTCTATCCAAAGTAGCTGCTTGTGGAGATATCAATTGCAGTTGCTGTGAAAACTTATAATTTTCGATCGCGCTATCGGAAAAATAGAACTAACCCAGCAACCCGGTTGAAACCCCAGAATACGTCTTTTCAGGAATGAGTCAACCAAAAACTCGATTTGTTTGATTAGGGCGCCTCAGAAGTGGAAAAATAGTTAGTGGCGGATGGACGGGTGGCTATTCACCAATGGGTTTTTTCACGACAATAGTTACAGCCCGCCAAAACGCTAAAAAACCCGGTTTCTGAAACCGGTTAAAAAAAAGAATGCAACAGCAGGCAACTTCTAAACCCTTACAGAATCAGTTTTTCCCAATTATTCAATTCTTTAATCTCAAAATCTATAATATTATGAGCGTGTAGAGTGCATGGAGGATTGATACTGCATTCATCTCGATCGCCAATGTTCCCAAAGCTCGCGATCGCGCTAAGATGGCGGTGGCAGTCGTTAAAAATTCAGTTGCCAGCGGCAGATTCCGAGTTATTAACAGCACTGTGCCTACTAAAACCATCTCAACTTCAAAACCTGCGCTCATCAAGTTGTACTTGACCAATAATTTCTTGAGGGTACAAGCCCCCGGATTTATCCGTGGAATCAATCCAAAATCCAAAATCCTTGCATCCTCAAGCCCCAGGATTTATCCGTGGTGTCAATCTAAAATCTAAAATCTAAAATCTAAAATCGAATGACCGGAATGTTGTGGGTTCATAAGAGTTCTGCTTTACCATGCCAATCAAATATCTGACCGACCCGATTTTAAAAATGTCGGGCAAAGTGCCAATTCGCATCGTCCTTGTTGTGCCTTTTGCCCTCCAGACTTTCGCTGCGGTAGGGTTGACGGGGTGGCTGTCGCTGCGGAACGGGCGCATAGCCGTGAACCATGTTGCCGCACAACTGCGGACAGAAGTCACATCGCGTATCCAGCAACATATTAATAGTTATATTGAAACGCCACACCAAATCAATCAGCTAAATCTCGATGCCATCCGTCTCGGCATTGTGAACGAGCAGGATAGTGAGAGTTTGCAACGCTACTTCTACAAACAAATAAAAATTTTTGATAAAATTAGCTACATTCAATTCGCATCCGAAGCAAAAGATTTTATTGGAGTTGAACGCCTCGACGACGGCAAGTTGCAAGTTCAGATTTCTAATCAATCTACTGGCTATAATTTGCATAGCTACGGGCTGTCCCAGTTCGAGAAACAAACCAAGCTATTAAAAACCACTATCAACTACGACCCCCGCGTCCGACCTTGGTACATAGCTCCGGTGCGGGCAGGCAAACCGACTTGGAGTAAAATCTATAATTATTTTGACGCTCCCAAACTAGCGATTACGGCTGCTCAACCAGTTTATGGCGAGGATGGTAAACTGATTGGCATCCTGGGTTCTGACTTGGCACTGTCCAAGCTCAATCAATTCTTGGAAACTCTAAAAATTGGCAAATCAGGACAGACTTTTATTGTAGAAAGGTCTGGGCAATTGGTGGCAAATTCTACTCAGGAACCGCCATTTATTGTTAGCAATGGTGTTGCGAAACGGATTGTGGCAACGAGCAGCAAGAATGTTCTAATTCGATCGACCGCCCGCTATTTGACAGAACGCTTCGGGGATTTGCACAAAATTGACAGCTCTCGCCAGTTAGATTTTACGATCGACGGTCAACGGCAATTTCTACAGGTGACGCCGCTTTTAGACAGCAGGGGCCTCGACTGGTTGATTGTGGTGACGGTTCCTGAAGCCGATTTTATGGAAAGGATTAATGCCAACACTCGGTATACTGTGGTGATGTGTCTGGGTGCTTTGGTGCTGGCAACGGCGATTGGCGCTCTGACTTCTAGGTGGATTGTTGTACCGATTCAGCGTCTGAGCAAGGCTGCGGAGGCTTTGTCGCGGGGAGAATGGGACGGGATGGCGGTAGATCCCCGCTTGATGGCGTCTGTAGATCGGGAGGATGAGGTGGGTGTCTTAGCTCGCTCTTTTAATAGGATGGCCGGTCAATTGGAAGAGTCGTTTACTACTCTCGAAGAGCGGGTAGAATCTGCGATCGCCGACAAAAATGAATTAATTCTTTCTCTGAAAAAATCGCAGCAAAAACTGGCTCTCCATCTTCACCAAACTCCATTGGGCGCGATTGAATGGGATCTCAACTTTGAAGTAGCGGAATGGAATTTGTCAGCCGAAAGAATTTTTGGATACAGCCGCTTGGAAGCAATGGGACGCCACGGAGTCGATCTAATAGTTCCTGAAAGTGCTAAGGAGTATGTTAGGCAACTATCTATAACTTTGCTCACTAATCAAGGAGGAATTAGTAGCATTAACGAGAACATCCGAAAGGATGGCAAAATTATTCTTTGCGAGTGGTACAATACGACTTTGGTTGATGCTGACGGCACCATCATCGGGGTGGCATCGCTGATTCAGGATGTGACTGAATTTCAAAGTGCTGTGGAGAAGTTGCGGGCCAGCGAGGAGCGGTTTCGTCAGTTGGCAGAAAATATTCATGAGGTATTTTGGATTAGAGAACCCAATCAAAAGCAGCTAGTTTATGTGAGCCCTGCTTGCGAAAAAATATGGAATTTGAGCTGTCAGAGTTTGCAGTCAGAACCGGAGGCTTTTTGGGATGCTATTCACCCGGAGGATCTCGATCGCGTCAAGGCTGCTTTTGAGAAACAGGTGCGGGGCGATTATGATGAAGAGTATCGGGTAGTGCGATCCCCTAAGGGGGCTACGCCAACCGACGGTTCAGTTTGCTGGGTGCGCGATCGGGCTTTTCCAGTCCGCAGCCAAACCGGAGAAATTTACCGCATCGTCGGTATTGCCGAAGATATTACCCAGCGCAAATTAGCAGAAGAATTCCAAAAAGTCGCTCAAACAGCTCAAGCTGCAAACCAAGCCAAAAGCGCCTTTTTAGCTAATATGAGCCACGAATTGCGAACTCCCCTCAACGCGATTATTGGTTACAGCGATATGCTCAAAGAAGACGCTGAGGATTTAGGCTGCGAAGATTTTATCCCCGACTTGGAAAAAATTCAAACAGCGGGAAAACACTTGCTATCTTTAATTAGCGACATTCTAGATATTTCTAAGATAGAAGCGGGTCGGATGGAACTTTACTTAGAAACTTTCAACCCGGTTAATTTAATTGACGAGGTAGTTTCTACTGTCAAACCCTTGGTAGATAAAAATTCTAATAAGTTTGAAGTTGATTGTGGTGAGGACTTGGGAATGATGTATGCGGACATTACCAAAACTCGTCAAATATTGCTCAACCTGCTGAGCAATGCAGCCAAATTTACGGAAGGTGGCACTATTACCCTCTGCATTGAAAGAGTTAAACATGACAGCTTAACAACTCAAGAAATAGCAGAACCTTCCGACTCAATAATTTTTCGCGTAGCTGATACGGGTATTGGGATTCCCCCCGAACAATTGCAGCATTTATTTCAAGCTTTTATGCAGGGCGACGCCTCAACTACGCGCAAGTATGGCGGCACCGGTTTGGGATTGACTATTAGCCGTCACTTTTGCGTGATGATGGGTGGCGATATGCACGTTGAAAGCGAGTTAGGTTGCGGTTCGGTTTTTACTGTGTACTTGCCTGCCCGCGTTGAATTATTGGTCAGCAGTTAGTCTTGCTATCCGGGACGCACTTTTTACACAATAAAGCAGGTTTATGGACAAAAAACCTACGCTTTCAAATAAGTTCGGGGCAATAAACTAAGGTGATGATAGGATACACCACAAGTCCTAATCCTAGCTAATTTCCCGTTTCCGCCGCCCCAAAAGTTGAGCTGTTAATACCCCCCCGACAAAGCCAAAGAAATGCGCTTGCCAGGAAACTCCCGGCTGCGAGGGCAAAACTCCCCAAATTAAACTGCCGTAGAAGAAACCGACAATTAAAGATAACAAAATAGATGTAAAGCTGCGTTCAAAATAGCCCCGCAGCAGCAAGAAGCCGAAGTAACCAAAGATTAATCCGCTAGCACCAATGTGAACGGAATTAGGCGCGCCCGTCAGCCAAACTCCCAATCCGCTGACTAGCACAGTGACGGCACTCACGATAAAAAAGTCGCTAATTTCTCGTAGCATTATCAACCAACCCAATGTCACAAAAGGGAGGGTATTGGCGGCTAAGTGAGCAAAACTGCCGTGCAGAAAAGGCATAAACAAGATGCCTTCAAGTCCGTCGAGGCTGCGGGGGCGGACTCCGTAGTCATTCAGCCTGCCTCCGAACAGGAAGGCATCGACAATTTCGATAATCCACAGGAGGGAGACGAAGCCACCGAGAATGGCGGCGTGGCTTTGCAATTCGCGGGTGATAGCTTTGGTTTCTGGGTTACTCATGGGTTGTGAGGGCGGTGATACCGATTATTTCTCATTGTAGAAGTTTCTGAGCGATCGCGAGCAAAGATTGTTGGGGCGAGGTTTGAGGGTTTTTTGCAGCAGAGCTTATTTAGAAATATTATAAGTTTTATTAAAAATTCCGCATTTTCACGTATAGGATAATTCACCTGGATGCCTCACAATAGTAATTGAACTACAAAAGGAGAGTCAACCGAAGGTTGAAGCTAAAACGTAGAAGACAGAATTTTTACCCTATCAATCAATTGTTGGGCTTGAAATGAGGACAGTTTTTAGAGCGCACACCGTCTTTAAAAAAAATCAGGAACTACTTTTCTCGCCCTAAGTCATTAATTTTAGAAGTTCAATCCGGTAAAGCAAAACGAGATGCTGTAGATACTGATTGTAGATAATATCGCACAAGCTCTACAGAGAGTTCTTGGCACCTCGTTATAAAAGAGGAACAGAGCAAAATGAACGTATTTGAGCATACAATCTCCTACCGAACTCTGCCAAATTGGGTAGGGTTTGGCAAACAAGAAACCGCCGTTAATGTCGCTACAAATTCTCAACCTTACGGTCAAAAGCCACACTTTGACCCCTTGCATCCGCTAAAAGAATGGCTTGATAACACTGCAATTAAAAGTCAAAAGTTGGCTCGGTTGCTGTGTAAGTTTATTCCCAGCCAGTGTCCGTTTGAGCGAGAAGTCAAAATTGGCGATCGCACTTTATTATCCATTCCGCCGCTGTGCAAGTTAAATCCGCTTTACGAGCAAGTCGTTGGGCTGCGCTTTCGAGCTTTGTGTTATTTGGCTGACGAGTGTGGCGAAGATGTAACTCCTTATTGTTAATTCTGCAAAAACTTAAATTTCTCACTGTCTTTTCACCCTCCCTTCTCCTTGTTGGGGAGGGTTTTTTTATTTTGAGATTATTCGGCGGTTGAAACTTGTTATATCAATTCCGGTTACACCGGAATTATTGTTGACTGTTGACTGTTGACTGTTGACTGTGAGTCGAAAAACTGAATGGTTGAGTGTTAACTGTTGACTCGATTTTATTATTTTGATGCAACCGGAAACGATATTAACCTCAAACTCAAATGTGGCGAAGCGCCGGTCATTTGAGTTCGAGGTTAAATTATACAAACTTTCGTCTGCCTCAGCAGAAAAGCCAGATATTCTGTTAAATCCCCGGCTTTTTGAATAATTCGGGGCTTGAAAGAGCGATCGCATTTAAATACTAAAGGGAGCGAATCACTCGTTGTTCGAGAATGCGTTTGCCTTTGTTATAAATACTAAGGCTAGCTCCTGTAACAATGTAATCGTAGGTGCCATTTGTGGCCACGTAACCAGTCCCCTCTTCAGTTTGAGCTCGCAGGGCGATCGTGCTGCCGTTACTCTTTTTAACGCCGTAGTAATATAGTTGATGAGCGTGGTTGTAGCACAGATAAATCCGAAAGTTGCTGGTCTCGAAATAGTTTGCCAGTGTCTGTCTTTTGCGAACACAAAAATCTCTCACCTGTTTTTGGGGAGTGGATACATTAGCTATTTGTATGGTTTCAATCGGAGACTGAGTGCGAGACGCTGTTGGTGCAGTGCTTGTGTTCGATTGTCCTAAAGCAAAGGTTGCCGCTGGATTGCTGGCAAATAGCATTAAACCGAGTAAGCTGGTTTGTGTGAGTCTTGCTGTGAAGTTCATAAGTCATTCCTCTAAAATATGTTGATGCGTCTAATCTAGGTAAGCTGGATTGATTAGGGCGATCGAACAGTACAGTTTTCATAATTGGCCTCAAGGAGGAAATCCTGGGATGCAATTTCCGTTTCCCCTAAGATCGGGTACTATTCTCAATAAGCTTTTAGGGGCAGGCTAGAAGCCCGCCCCACAATAGGATTGAATGTATAGTCGAAAGCTGGTTACTGAGAATGATATTTTTTTGTGAGTTTCCCTGCAACTGACTAGCCGGCGGACAATTCAATAACTGGCACTTTCGATGGCTGATAGGACTTATGCACTAACAGGCGATCGCGAGGAAAAAGCAGAGAATTATTTTAAATATTGTGCGCCAACTGCGGGCGCGGATGCTAATTTTCATCAATTTCGATAAGTGCGATCGCGCGACACGCCCCCGTAACCCACGAGGGAACTGTTTACGTGTCGCTTTTGGGATCTTCAGGCCCAGAGGGTACTTCTCCCCTTTGTTGGGCTTCCAATAAAGCCGTTTCCACGAGAAAGGCTATCAGGTTAGCCGTGGATCTGCCTTGCTTGTCAGCCCATCGATCCAAAGCTTCATATACGTAATCAGGAAAGGTAACGTGAACGCGCTTGCTCAATGTAAATGTTTTTTTGTTTGCCAACGCTCTTAATGGTACAAGCTTACGCTCCCGATCGTGTTGTTACCCTATTCTTAAAAATCTACTGACACATATTTGGGCTTATTATGTTACAATTCGTCTAATCCCATCAAGGCTCAGTCAAAAGCCAGTCCGATGCTTTCCGAGGGCTCAGGACTGGCTATGGCTCCAATTAACAAGGAGATACACCTATTATGCCGTATGAGAAACGTCTCAGACCGTGGATCGTGGTTCGTTTGCTTCCACATCTACAAAGGGTCGTTGTCGGTCGGTTTCGCAATTGGTCTGATGCAGAGGGTCATTTGCGAGTTCTCAAACAATTGCTTCCCGGTGCTCGATTGACTCTTGTTTTCGATCCGATCGATTAATTTTGGTGGCGAGTTGATAAGCGTGCGATCGCCCTTGGTTGAAAGAGGGCGATCGCCTTTTCTAAGCTAAGACCAACTTTTGTCTTTTACCTATGTAAAAGCTTCTAATATCCTAGTCATGGGAATAAAAAGTGAGAGTTCATCGCCTTCTAAGGCAATGAACTCGTATTGCAAATAAAATCCCTTAGCTTGTTCGTTGAAAGCGTCAACTATCACTCCCAATACTCCTATATCTTCTGACAAACGAATCACTCTGTTAAAAGCATCGACTAGCAATGTCTCACCTAGTCTTCTACCCTGCATTGATTGAGTTACTGCCAGTTTTCCGATCCGCATGACTGGAAGGGGGTAGCGCGGCAACCCTCTTCTGTAATTTTCAGGAAGTAACTCTAGTTGTAATGCAGCCCTACTTATTGAATAATAACCTGCTACTTGACCGTCACCGTCTTGAGGAATTGCCACCCAAGTTTTAGCAATCCCTTTTCTTTGATTTTGTCGGGCGTATTTTTTGAGATACTGATTTAACTCCGGCACACCGCAATCAAAATTCTCCCGAATCACCCTGCTATCATCTATAGAGCAAAATATCCATTCCATTATTTATTTGCGATCGTATTTTTGCCGATACCTCTCGATCGCTGCTTTCAGCTTAGAGTTAAGTTCTGGTGGGTTTTCAATCGCTGAGGTAACAATTTCCCAATTGGGTTCGGAAAGATCGTTCTTTTCTGGTTTAAGTGGCAGTTCTTCGGCTAGATTTAGAGCAACTTCGAGCAGATATTCGCTCAGACTAAGACCCCACAGGGTAGCTGCTTTTTCTAACAGTTCTTTTTGTTCCTGATTGATAGTTATCTCAAGGGTGCTTGTTTGGGGAGTTTGTGTAGGGGTTGACATATTTTTTCACTGAGAGCAAGGTTGGCTCATTTGATACTATAGCAATTTTTCAGGTGGGCGATCGCACGCTTGTTGGAAAAGGGCGATCGTCAGTTAATATACTTCATCATGCGTCCCAATATCAATCAAGACGATCAAGTCCTCTTGCGTTTCATTATCTTGCTCAAAAGTATAGATAATTCGGCAATCGGACTCAACCCAACAAGCCCAAAGTCCTTCTAATTGCCCCCGCAGTTTATGTGACTTCAATGGAGGAGAAAATGGATCGTTCACTAACAACTCCAAAACCGAAAAGATTTTCTCACCTAATTGCGGATTTCTCTTGATAACCCGTTTAAAAGCCCGTTTAAAACTGTTGTTCCAAACTAAAGTTTTCATTCTTCATCCAGTAAATCAGCTTTTAACTGTGCAAAGTTGCCTCGCTTGGCTGTGCCTGCTTTTAAAGCACTCAAAACCTCTCTTGCATTGCTAGCAATTTCGACGCGCCGATTTTCAATTCGCCGTTTCTGAATTAATTCAATTAACAAATCTTGCTCTTCAATTGCCAGAGATTCTACATATTCGATCGCGGTCTGGAAAGCAACAGAATTAGCCATAAAGAACTTTTCTATGTTTGAAAAGTGACAGTGCATTTCTATTTTACTAAGTGAGGTGGGCAAATGCCCACCCCAACAATAACCTACGCGCCGACAGATTCCTTCGCTGCGTACAGCACTTCAACGGTAATCTTATCAATCCCCCGATCGCGCGCGAACTTCTCAGTATTCCGCTTCACCTTACCCCGCACAAAACCAGGGATTTTATTCAATTCTGCCTGTCCATCCTTCGTCCAACCCATATCAGAATCAGCCGAAATACCCTTCGTAATCACTTCCTTGGTATCGTGGCCGCCGAAGATTTCCAGCAAGTGGTCTTCCATTCCCAAAGTGAAGGAATTGTAGACCAAATCTACGCACTGATTCGTGCCTTCATAACCCAAAAATGGCTTGTAGCCGATCGGGAAATTTTGGACGTGAATCGGTGCAGCAATTACGCCGCAGGGAATATCCAAGCGCTTACCAACGTGGCGTTCCATTTGTGTACCGAAAATCGCCGAAGGTTCCGCTTTGGCGATCGCATCCCCGATCGCCCCGTGATCGTCCGTCACCAGCACTTCATCGCAATACTCGCTAACCTGTTCCCGGAACCAGTCAGCGTCGTGTTTGCAGTATGTTCCTGCCCACACAACGTGGATTCCCATTTCGCGAGCCAAAATCTTCGTCATCGCCGCAGCGTGCGTATTATCGCCAAATACGACCGCTTTTTTACCGGTTAAGTTTTGGCAGTCGATCGACCGGGAAAACCAAGCAGCCTGCGACACAAATCGAGTTTGTTGGTCAATAAAATTTTCGTAATCAACATCCGCACCTTGAGCATTCAAAACTTGCTGAATCTTGCGGATACAGCGCGCAGTTTCTACCACGCCCATCGGCGTAATATCCACCATCGGCGTGCCGAATTCTTTTTGCAAATACTCCCCGGCCATCATCCCCAATTCCCGATAAGGAACCAAGTTAAACCAAGCGCGAGGCAGTCTTTTTAAGTTGTGAACCGAAGCACCTTCGGGAATAACTTCGTTGACTTCAATGCCCAAATCTGCCATCAAACGCTTCAACTCGGTGCAGTCGTGCTGGTTGTGGAAACCCAGGGTAGACATACCGATAATGTTGACAGATGGTTTTTCGCTTTTGGCTTCTACTAAATCGCCTTTTTTGCGGGCTTTGTTAATGTAAAATTGGACGATTTGATCCAAAGTGCGATCGGCAGCTTGCAGTTCGTTTACCCGATAATGGTTAACATCCGCCAGCAATACATCGCCTTTAGCATCCAATTGAGCTCTCTCCACGAAGTTTTCCAAGTCTTCTTGCAGAATGCTGGAGGTGCAAGTCGGGGTGAGGACGATTAAATCTGGGTGTTCTTCTCTGTCTTTGCGGGTGATGTTGTCCACCACCCGTTCCTGCGAACCCCGCGCCAGTACGTGTCTGTCAACGACGCTGGTAGTTACTGGGGTGAAATCCCGTTCCCTCTCCAGCATGGAACGCATGACGTTAAAATAGTCGTCTCCAATCGGTGCGTGCATGATCGCATGGACGTTTTTGAAGGAAGTGGCGACGCGCAAAGTGCCGATGTGGGCTGGGCCGGCGTACATCCAATAAGCCAATTTCATAGGTTTTTTCCTGGTGCTGGTTGAGAATTGCCCGATCGGGCGATTACTGCTAAATTTTAAGGTTGTTTCTGATTTTCTCACCGGATGAATCCTTGAGAAATACTAATTTTCTGAGAATTTACAGATTTAGGAAATGCTCAAACGCTTTGCCTGCTTGGGATTTGACTCGCAATTCAAACAACTTTACCTGGGTTTTATGGCAATAATTCTTAATCTTTCCTCAAATTTTCTTAAGAGTTAGGCAAATTTGATTAATGTAGGGTTCGCTGCCGCGCACCAGACAAGGTGCAATAATTCTGAATTTCTTGTCAAATTTACTCTGGTCAAACGCTCAGTTAGTATTGTTAATCGATCGGTCAAAATAGATAGAACTGAAGGAAATTTCAGATTCCGAAGCAACACTTACTTCCCTCAGCACCTCGGTCGCGAATTATAGTTAAGATTTGCACCGGCCGGTTTTTTTGAAGCACCGCAAATTCGTACCCGATAGCCGGAAAAAATAAATCTTTCAGCACTTGCATATTTTCACGAGATGTGGTGACGATCCACTAAAGTCAAGCGATTACTTGGAATCTGAGGGGATTTAGTTGTCAGCATGGCGATCGAGCATTAGAGTAAATCTTTGCACAAATCCTGTATTTGCGATTTTGTTTACCTAACTGCTGAGGTGACGAAAGCCCCAGCGTGCTTTTGTCAGCAGTAGCTCTTTGCTGTCAAGGCCTGCCTACCCACACATCCCAAAAGATAGCTCTTGAGCGATAATGAAGAATAACATAGGATTTACGAAAAGAAACCCGATTTACACGATAAAATCTTGGGTTTGTCAACGACTAGCAACGAAGGAACCGGGTTTCTAGCCCGCCGCGCGTCAGTCCTGTAACATTGACCAAGCACACCTAATTTGAGAGAACCCAACTATGATGGCAATTCCCGGCGTTGCAGTTCTCGCTCTCATTTATGAAAGCAGCACTTCCCTGGTTTACCGCGGCCACAACGAGCAGAACAACCAACCTGTTATTATCAAACTTATCAAAGAAGACTATCCGACTCCTGAAGAACTGAATAGATACAAGCGCGAATATGAGATCACTGCCAACTTAAGCCTGTTGGACGGAGTTGTGAAAGTGTATAAGTTGCAACAGGTTAGAAATAGTCTGGCAATGATCTTAGAAGATTTTGGCGGGGAATCTTTAAAAATATTTATGGGTTCTCAAAAGTTTACCATTTTAGGATTTCTGACTACGGCAATCAAAGTTGCTGAAACTTTGGGAGAAATTCATGGAAAAAATGTAATTCATAAAGATATAAACCCTTCTAATATAGTTTTTAATCCTGCTACAGGACAAGTAAAACTAATAGACTTTAGCATTTCAACTGCATCCAACCTGGAAAATGTTCCGACTAAAAATCCCAATTTTCTAGAAGGCACTTTAGCCTATATGTCGCCCGAACAAACCGGCAGAATGAACCGGGTAGTCGATTACCGCACCGACTTTTATTCGCTCGGCGTGACCTTCTATGAAATCCTGGCAGGACAACTCCCTTTTTCCACTACAGATCCCATGGAGTTAGTTCACTGTCACATTGCCAAACAGCCAGTACCTCTCGCTGAAATTGCCCCAGAGATTCCTCAAACTGTTTCAGATATTGTGATGAAATTGTTAGCAAAAACTCCTGAAGAGCGCTATCAAAGTGCTTGGGGACTAAAAGCAGATTTGGAATCATGCCTGTTTCAGTGGCAAACATCTGGGGTTGTTTCTGAGTTTCCTCTCGGCCGCCAAGATATTTCCGACAAATTTCAAATACCTCAAAAACTTTACGGCAGACAGCGAGAAGTTGAAACTCTTTTAGCGGCATTTGAACGGGTAGCAGCAACAAATAATCGAGGCTACCGCAGCGACGATTCTCAAATTTCTGTCATCAAAAAAGAGAGCAAATCGAAAAAAGAAAGTCCCTTGTCAGTCCTGGCGAGAGGACAGCATAAATCTCGCAGCGAGATGATGCTGATTGCCGGTTATTCCGGTATTGGCAAATCTGCAATGGTGAAGATTTTAGACAAACCCATTACCCGCAGGCGTGGATATTTTATTTGGGGAAAGTTTGACCAGTACAAGCGAACTATTCCTTACTCTGCCGTTGTCAGCGCTTTTTCGGAATTGGTGCGGCAACTGTTAACTGAAAGTGAGGCTCAATTAGCAGTTTGGCGCGAAAAACTCCGCAGTTCCTTCGGTCAAAACGGACAAATTATTATTGATGTTATTCCCGAAGTTGAACTAATTGTCGGAGCTCAGTCTCCTGTAGCTGAATTGGGGCCGACGGAATCTCTGAACCGCTTTAATTTAGTATTTCAAAATTTCATTCGCGTATTTTGCCAGCCAGAACATCCGCTGGTCATTTTTCTCGACGATTTGCAGTGGGCTGATTCGGCTACTCTCAAGCTGATCGAATTGATGATGACAGATGAAGCTACGCAATATCTGTTTTTAATTGGTGCTTATCGGGATAATGAAGTTAGTCCTACTCATCCTTTAATGATGACAGTGGAGACGCTGCGGAATCAAGAAGCTATCATTAATCAGATTGCTTTGTCGCCGCTGGGGGTGGAAAACATAACTCATTTGATTGCCGAGACTTTGCACAGCGATCGAGAATCTGTCAAACCGTTAGCTGAATTGGTAATCAGCAAAACCGACGGCAATCCTTTTTTTGTAAATCAATTTCTGCAAACATTGTATCAAGAAAACCTGCTAGTTTTTCACCCGCCACAGTCGGGGAGCAAGGGCGGCTGGCATTGGGACATGACTCAAATTGAACAGTGCGCTATCACTGACAATGTAGTAGATTTGATGGTACAAAAGTTGAGAAAACTGCCAAGTTCAACGCAGCAAGTTTTGCGTTTAGTGGCTTGTTTGGGGAACGAATTTGACTTGAATACTCTTTCTTTAATTCATGAAAAAGAAGCCTCGGAAACTTTTTCTCACCTGTTGCCAGCCATTAAGTCGGGATTGATTCTGCCAACTTCGGAATTGGAAAGCAAGTCATTAGATTACGTGCTGTTTCCGCTATTAATTCTGAATTATAAATTTTTGCACGATCGCGTACAGCAAGCAGCTTACGCTCTGATCGACGACTCGCAAAAAAAGGCAGTTCACCTGAAAATAGGCAGGCAAATCCTAGAAAACACCCCGGCGGAATATCGCGCTGACAGAATCTTTGAATTAGTCGATCACTTGAATGTAGCTCGATCGCTAATTAAAGACGATCGAGAATTAATTGAACTGGCAACGCTGAATTTAGACGCGGCCCGCAGAGCCAAAGATGCCACTGCTTATGTTGCTGCCTTGCAGTATTTGACCGCAGGCATGGACGGTTTGAGCGCCGATATTTGGGATGCCCACTACGATTTAGCCTTTGCCTTGCACATGGAGCGGGCAAATGTTGAGTATTTAAACGGTTATTTCGAGAAGTCTGAAGAATTTATTAATATAACTCTGGAAAAAGCGCGATCGCCCTTAGAAAAGGTAGAAATTTACAACCTGCTGATCGTGCAGTACACCCTGCGGGCGAAGTACGAAGAAGCCGTTAAAGCCGGAATCCAAGCTTTGGACTTGCTAGGCATTGACTTGCCACTAGACGGGCTACAAAAAGTCATATCCGAAGAATTTGCAGCAGCTACAAATATTTTAGCAGGTAGAGAAATAGCTTCCCTAATTGACGCCCCCGAAATGACTGTACCCGACAAAAAAGTGGCAGTCAAATTAATTACCAACTTGCTGACATCGGCGTACCTCAAAAATCCCGACTTGTGGAAAGTCAGCGTTTTAAAAGGAGTCAATCTTTCTCTACAATACGGTTTAGTACCCGAAGCCTCTCTTTGCTATGCTGGCTACGGTATGTTCCTAAACGCAGTTTCGGGAGATTACAAAGCTGCGTATCAATTCGGCTTGCTCTCGCTGAATCTCAGCGAAAAATCTGGCAATATCGGCTTGAAGTGCAGAGCTTGTTCATCCCTGGTCAGTATTTTTTATTACTGGTTCAATCACATAAAAGATTCCCACGCAATCAGCAATGAAGGATATCAAGCAGCTTTAGAATCAGGAGATTTAGAGTATGCGGGTTATATCCTGTCCAACCGCATAGCTAACTCATTTTTTCAAGGTAAAGAAATCTCGCAAATTCTGGCCGACACGAGCAGGTATTTGCAGTTCAGCCAAAAAACCAAAAATCAGCTCGTAACCGATATATTATTAGGGGTAGAGTTAATCCTGCGTAACTTGAGCAAACTAACTCCTGAAAAGTTTGTCTTTGAAAGCGAAGATATCAGCGAAGCTGAATACGTACACAACTGTCAAGCTCATCAAAATTTGTACTCGCTCTGCCTTTATCAGATTCGCAAATGCCAGGTAATGTACTGGTACGGTAACTTCAACGAAGCGCTACAACTAGCTTTTGAAGTAGAAAAACAGCTATCTTTTATTACCGGAGCGATACCCGCTACCGAATGGAATTTTTTCTTTTCTCTAACTTTAGCCGCCGTTTTCCCAAATGTTTCAGAAGAGAAGCAAAAGGAATACTTGGAAAAGTTAGAGGAAAACCAAAAACAGATGAAAATTTGGTCAGATAACTGTGCCGAAAATTTTCTGCACAAGTATCTTTTAGTTCAAGCAGAAATAGCCAGAATTTCCAAGAAAGATTCAGAAGCTGTAGAACTGTACGATTTCTCTATAAATTTAGCCCAAGACAATGAGTTTGTCCAAAATGAAGCGCTAGCTAATGAACTAGCAGCTAAGTTTTGGTTGAGTAAAGGCAAGTATCAATATGCCAAAATTCACTTGCGCGAAGCTCACTCGTGCTACTTGCGCTGGGGTGCAGTTCGCAAAGTAGAAGATTTAGAACAGAAGTATCCGCAGTTGCGGGAAATGACGCCCCTCAACGGCAGTTTTAACAACAGTCAAACTACCACAACTATTCATACTTCTACTGGCAGCGATGCGAGAGTGCTGGATTTGGCAACGGTAATGAAAGCATCTCTGGCGATTTCTAGCGAAATTGTCCTCGATAAGTTGCTGGCTTCTTTGATGAGAATCTCCTTAGAAAATGCGGGGGCTCAATTAGGTTTTCTGATTTTAGTCAGAGATGGTAAACTGTTGATTTCAGCTAAAGCGTCAGTATTTGCTGAAGATGTAGCTGTGCTGCAATTTACGCCTGTTGGAGACTATCATGATTTACCTGTGACGGTGATTAATTATGTGGAAAGGACTCGCTCGGATTTGGTGTTGAGCAATGCGGCAGGTGAGGGACTATTCACCGCTGATCCTTACATCGCTAAACACCAACTGCAATCGATTTTGTGTACTCCCATCATCAATCAAGGCAAACTGATCGGCATTCTTTATTTAGAAAATAATTTGACTGTCGGAGCATTTACTCCCCACAGATTGGAAGTTTTAAGGTTGCTTTCTTCCCAAGTTGCTATTTCTTTGGAAAATGCTCTACTTTACAATTCTGTGGAACAGAAAGTACAAGAACGGACGCAGGAGTTAAATGAAAAAAACGAGCGTTTAGAACAAACTTTGCGCGAACTTAAACTAACTCAAGCTCAATTAATCCAAACGGAAAAAATGTCTAGTTTGGGGCAAATGGTCGCTGGTGTAGCTCACGAAATTAATAATCCTGTAAGTTTCATCTACGGCAATCTTAATCCGGCTAGCGAATACGTTAAAGACTTGCTAAAATTGATTGAGCTTTACCAGCAGCACTATCCAGAACCGGCTGATGAAATTCTCGAAGAAATAGAAACAATTGAGCTGGAATTTTTGAGCGAGGATTTGCAAAAGCTGCTGGATTCCATGAAAGTAGGAGCGGAAAGAATCCGGGATATTGTGCTAAGCTTGCGGAATTTTTCGCGCCTCGACGAAGCGCAAATGAAGTCGGTAGATATCCATCAAGGCATCGACAGTACGGTGATGTTGCTGCAACCGCGCCTGAGAAAAGAGGGCGGGCGTTTGGGAATTGAGGTGATTAAAAATTACAACACGCTACCCCTAATTACTTGTTATGCGTCTCAGTTGAATCAGGTATTTATGAATATTTTGACAAATGCGATCGATGCTCTCCTCGTAGCAAGAGATTGCCCGGAAAACTCTCATCAACAGCCGACGATTACAATTTCTACAGAGGTGACTGAGAGGAATTCTGCCATAATTAAAATTGCCGACAGCGGGCCGGGGATGAGCAATGAGGTGCTGCACAAGATATTCGATCCATTTTTTACAACTAAGCCCGTGGGTTCGGGAACTGGTTTGGGATTGTCTATTTCTCACTCGATTGTTGTGAGTTCTCATGGCGGAAAATTGACTTGCGTTTCTGCACCGGGAGAGGGGAGCGAGTTTATTATTGAAATTCCGATCGCCCCCAGGCAAGTTTTGTAATCGGCACCACTATTAACCAACATCCCCAAATTAATTCCAGCAACCCTTAACAATCCGGCCACGCATTGCGTTTACTAAACTTTGAATTCGCAATTCAAGCTCGGCAAAAACTCTGCATTAAAGGCGAGCGAGCTGGTTTTCATAAAAGGGCGATCGCCCTTTTTCAGCCGCAATGAGGACTTTCGATCGCAACGAGGTGGCCATGTTCCGGCAAAGCATAAAAAGTGTCAGATTTTTAATTAAAGAAGTCAATATTGTGTGTATAAATATGATGGAACAGTAGATAATAGAACACACTAAAAGGAAAGTAATTTTCGAGAATGAACATACGTCACTTCTGGAAAAGTCAGGCGATCGGATTGCAGCTCATACTGATCGTCCCATTTGCTTTGCAAATCTTTGGAGCGGTCGGTCTGGTGGGATATTTGTCGTTTAAAAATGGACAGAAAGCAGTCAACGATTTGGCATCTCAACTGCGGACTGAAGTGAGCAGCCGGATTGACCAGCATCTAGACAGCCAACTCAACACAGCCCGTCACCTTGCTCAGGTGAATGCCGATGCCTTTGACGCAGGATTGATCGCTCCCAAAGATTTAGATAATGTGGCTCGTTTCTTCTGGAAACAAATGCAATTGTTTAATGTCGGCTACATAAGCTTTGGCGCTCCAAGAGGCGAGTTTGCGGGTTCTGGATATTACACAGATCGAAATATTATTGTTAACACCAGTAACCCCAAGCAACGCGGTCATCGAAATAATTACGTCTACAAGACAGATAGTCAGGGCAACAAAACTACGCTTATTGATATATACAAAAACTACGAGTTCCAGAAAGAACTGTGGTACTCAAACACGGTTAAAGCTAGAAAACCCACATGGGTTTTATACCAGTGGGAAATCACGCCGTATCCTCTGGCTGTTTCGGCAAATCGCCCGGTTTATGACAAGAACAATCAACTGATTGGTGTCATAGGCATCGACCAGCGTCTTTCGCAAATTAGCGATTTCTTGCGTCAAATCAAAGTCAGCAAATCCGGCAAAACGTTTATTGTGGAGCGCAGCGGGCTAATTGTTGCGAGTTCCAGCAACGAGCAACCCTTCAAACTGATTAATAACAACCCCGAACGGTTAAACGCGTTGGAAAGCAGCGATCGACTGATCCAATCAACATCTCAATATTTAGTAAAGCATTTCGGCGACTTCAACAATATCAAAGATACTCAACAGCTTGATTTCTGGCTGAATAAAGAACGCCAGTTTGTCCAAGTTTTACCCTGGAAAGACGAATGGGGATTGGATTGGTTGGTAGTTGTTGCGGTTCCTGAATCCGATTTCATGGGGCAAATCAATGCCAACACCCGCACCACAATCTTACTCTGCTTAGCAGCATTGGGGGTAGCTTGTGGGATGGGCGTTCTCACCTCCGGCTGGATTGCGCGTCCGATTCTGCGACTGAACCGGGCGAGTGAGGCAATAACATCTGGCAACTTCGACCAAGCTGTAGAAGACAGCCGTATTCAAGAACTCAACGCCCTTGCCAACTCCTTTAACCAGATGGCAAGACAACTGCGCGAATCGTTTACCGCCTTAGAAAAAAGTAATGCAGAATTAGAAGACCGGGTGGAATACCGCACCGCTGAACTCAAAAACGCCCTAAGTGAGTTGCAACGCACCCAATCACAGATAATTCATAGCGAAAAAATGTCTAGTTTGGGGCAAATGGTTGGTGGAGTCGCCCACGAAATTAACAACCCGGTCAACTTCATTCACGGCAACCTCGTCCATACACAGCAATACGCCCAAGATTTGTTAAAGTTCGTACAGCTTTATCAACAGCACTATCCTAACCCTGCTGACGAAATTCAAATCGCAGCCGAAGAAATCGACCTGGAGTTCTTGCAAGAAGACCTGCCCAAAATGCTGTCTTCGATGAAAATGGGTACCGATCGCATCCGCCAAATTGTCCTGTCGTTGCGGAACTTTTCACGGATGGACGAAGCAGATTTTAAAGCAGTGGATATCCATGAGGGTATTAACAGCACCCTACTGATTTTGCAACACCGCCTCAAAAATAGATTGGAACGACCGTCTATTGAGGTGATTCAAAACTACGGTTCTCTACCCCTGGTGGAATGCTATGCCGGACAACTCAATCAGGTGTTTATGAATATTTTGACAAATGCGATCGATGCTCTCCTCGTAGCAAGAGATTGCCCGGAAAACTCTCATCAACAGCCGACGATTACAATTTCTACAGAGGTGACTGAGAGGAATTCTGCCATAATTAAAATTGCCGACAGCGGGCCGGGGATGAGCAATGAGGTGCTGCACAAGATATTCGATCCATTTTTTACAACTAAGCCCGTGGGTTCGGGAACTGGTTTGGGATTGTCTATTTCTCACTCGATTGTTGTGAGTTCTCATGGCGGAAAATTGACTTGCGTTTCTGCACCCGGAGAGGGAACCGAGTTTATTATTGAAATTCCTATCGCCCCCAGGCAAGTTTTGTAATCGTTTCTGGATCATTACCAACCCTGGCAGTATTTCAATGATTTCATATCAAATCTGTTGGCATCGGAATTATTCATATCTCTATTCTCGACCTCTGCGTGAATCAGCGTCAATCCTTTGTCATCTGCGGTTAATAAATTATCTTTTTTTTACCGCAGATTAGGGCAGAGAAACACAGATTAACGCAGATGAATTAGATCTATTACTGTGGCGCCGAGCGTGATTTTTGACCGAAAGCATCCAGGATACAAGCCCCCGGATTCATTCCGAAAGCAGACTCAGGACGGATAAATAAAAAACCTGTATCCGATAAACAAGCGCCCGAATTGATCTGTGGGGTCAATGCTTCAATTCTAAAATCTAAAATATAAAATCTAAAATCTAAAATCGATTGACCCTGCTGCGAAGCTGAGTGGGCATCGCTGTTGCAGGAATTCATAAAATAAGTTAGTGATAAAGTTTCCAGCATTCTCGCGCAATTTCCCAATCCTCCTGCGTGTGAATTATCAAAATTCTCACTGCAGAATCCACTGCTGCAATATCTTGATCGATCGGTGAATGTTGATTTTTATCCCCATCCAATTTTAACCCGATAAATCCAAAAGCTTCGCAAGCGGCAGCCCGCACAACAGCAGAATTTTCCCCAACTCCCGCCGTAAAAATCAAAGCATCCAACCCTCCCAAACTCGCCAGCATCGCCGCAATTCCGGCGCGCAAACGGTGGATGTAAATATCCAAAGCAAGTTGAGCTCTCTCATTACCTTGGGCGATCGCATCTCCAATCTGCCGCATATCGCTAGATACCCCTGAAATCCCTTTTAAGCCTGAATTTCGATTGAGAATACCATCAAGTTTCTCAGCAGTAAAATCGGATTGTTTTAACAGATGAATGAGAATGCCTGGATCGATCGAACCCGATCGACTTCCCATCATCAAACCTTCCAAAGGCGTAAATCCCATCGTCGTGTCAACACTCCAGCCCCCGCGAATCGCCGCCAGAGAACATCCGTTGCCCAAATGACAGCTAATCAACCGCAAATCTGCCAAATTTTGACCCAGAATGTCGGCGGCCCGACGCGCGCAATATTGATGGCTAATCCCGTGAAAACCGTAGCGCCGAATCCCATTTTCCAGCCATTCATAGGGGCCGGGATAAACAAAGGCTGCGGGCGGCAATTGTGCGTGAAAAGCTGTATCAAATACTGCTACTTGCGGCACTTTTTCGAGAATTTTCTCAATCGCTTCGATACCTTCGAGGTTAACGGGATTGTGAACGGGGGCGAAAACAGATAAACGGGCGATCGCCTTTTTAACATCCGGCGAAATTAACGTACTTTCCTGATATTCTTGTCCGCCGTGTACGACGCGGTGGCCGACAATATCAATCTCCTTTAAATCATTAATGGTTTGAGTTTTTCCCCTCCAAAGAGTCTCCAGCATTCGAGAAATAGCATCTTTGCGAGAGTCTGAGGCAAACTCATCTTCAAGCCGATCGCCCTTTGCTGTTTTGACTTTCAACTCTGCTATACCCTGCTGGTGAGTCCAGTCAATTTGCGCTTCCCAGAGGGGTTGGGGCGGGCGATCGGGCAGGACATCGTTTAACTCGTAAAGACAGCTCTTTTGACTGCTAGAACCCGCATTTAACACCAGTATTTTCATGCTTTATTATTTCCTGTTGATTCGTTCTTTCGATCGCTAGGCGATTGAAATCGCGTCTTGTCAAACTTTCGTCCCAGCAGAGGGGGACTAAAAAATCTTGAGACTCAGGGAAAATTATTAAGAAAAATGTCGAAAAATTAACTGTTAATGCAATCTGTAGCTAACAGTTGCATTTTTTTGATATATCTTCTAGGCAGATTTTCATTTACTAAAGTTTAAGGAGCCGATCGATGTTTACACCAATTTTACTTGCCACTGTCGCCAGAACCGTAGAGTGGAGCCCCACGACTGGTTTGATTATGATTATTTGCAATATTTTAGCTATTGCGATCGGCAGATCAACCATCCAAAAGCCTCACACAGGCCCAGCCGCGCCCTCATCGGGTTTGGTCGGCGGCTTGAGTTTGGGTGCACTTGTGGGAAGTCTCTGCTTCGGTCATATTTTGGGAACGGGTACGATTTTAGGATTGTCTTACCTCGGTGCGATTTAGTGGCAGACTGTAGGGTGCGCCTCCGCACCTTACCCGCGATTTCAAGTACCGGGTAAATTGCGGAGGTTTTCATCCATGTACGATCGATCGCCCAAAACTTCCAGCAGCGGCCCGCGAACATCAAACTTGACAATACTCACAGACGCTGCTAGAGCCGCAATGCGATAGCGATAACGTCCCAAATCAATCCCCAACAGACTGCACAGAATAATTCTAATAGTCGCCTTGTGCGAGACAACCAAAACATTACCACTCTTGTACTTTTCCTCAATTTCTGCGATAACTAAGGAAGCTCTACTAGCAATTTCCACCGAAGTTTCGCCACCGTTTGGTGCATTCCAAGCAGGTTCGGTCAGCCAATTAATATAATCTTCTTCGTATTCTTTTTTGACCGCTTCTACTGTTTTGCCTTCCCACTCACCGTAATTAATTTCCCTCAGTCCGTCGCGAAGCTGCATTTCAATTCCCACAGCATCGCACAAAGGTTTTGCAGTAGCAATAGTTCGTTTCATCGGACTGACATAAACAGCATTCCAAGGCAATTTTGCGTAAGTGGCGGCAAACTGTTCTGCCATTTGAGAACCTTCGGGCGTTAATTCTGGGTCGATCGCGCCGCAGAAACTGCCTGTTTGGCTGTAAGTCGTTTCACCGTGTCGTACAAAGTAGATTCTTAAGCTCATGAGTTAGTTAATTGTGTGTGAATTTTACTATGTTAGCAAAAGAGTCTAAAAAACTCCTTCAAATCATCGAGAGCAGGATTACCCCAATCCCAAATATCTTTTTTGTGTTCCATAACATAATCAAACTCAAACATACTGCATTTTCTGCCAGCTTGTTTCTGATCCTGCTTTGAGCAAGTATCAAACCTCAGATAGGTGTTAACCCAGAATTTATCAAAATCTTTCTGCTTGATGTGCTGTCCCTGGCTTTCTATGCAAGTTTTCCAGCTATTCAAACAATCAGCATGAGGAGATTCTCTAGCCTTTATTCCCTTTAAAAGCGTTTCCAGTTCGCCTTTACCTTCAAAATTTGTAAAGTAACAAGCCAATTTTGCATTTGTTCCATTATCTCCACAAATATCGATAAATTGTTTAGTGCTTGACAATGTTTCAGATTCAACAAACACCTGTTGTATACATTTATTTACCCATTCTAACCGATCTGGCTCGGAATAGTTGTCAATATCAATAATAATCCCAATTTTTTCTATCTCTCTTTTTTGAAGATCTGCTTCTAAATCTTTTAACGTAATTATTAACTTGGTTTCGCTCAAGCCTTCCAAACTTTTATAATTATCTATATAAATAGGTGGATCTACCTGGATATCGCAGTTTAGTTGCTTAACCATTGCCTGCATAAAAATTGCATCATTTTTACTTTCTACTATGACAATATTACTCACCTCTCACTCCTTTTTGATGCTCTAGTGCGTAATTCAAAGTTTCCAAATCGCGCCGGATTCCGATTATTTGATCTGTTTTCGGTTTCTTAGCTAGTTCAAAATATGCACTGCTGCATTCCTGATTGGGTTCTAAACCCACATCAGCAAATGCTTGCAGCATCTCTAAACTGTGAGTGGCCGCAAAAATCTGGGTATCCAGTTCAACCGCCAAGCGAAATAACATTCTCCAAAACTCCCGCTGGCTTGTATAATGTATGCCATTTTCTATCTCATCGATTAGCAAGATTTTGTATTCACTGTTTACCAGTTTAAGGATAATTTCTGCCACTCTGTTAATGGCATCTCCAAACAATGATAAAGGCAAACGCTTTTCGCCTTTTCTTCTCAAGTAAAGTGTGGGTTCCCCAATCGAAAAACTCTCTACTGATTCGATTGTAGGGTCAATAATTTGAAAAGCTTTCAAAACTTCGCTATCTTTCTCATCCAAACGCGCTTTATCGTATGCTTGTGTGAGTTCTTTTCCCGAAATCCTGATCCAGGAGGGAATGATTGGTACTTCGTCAATAGAAATGCGAAAATTGCTTAAACCTCCGGCAGCAACCTGTGTTAATGACCAAGTAGATTCGTCTTCGTTTTTCATAAACTCAAAAATTATCTTATTTCTAATTGAATTGATTTCTACTTTAATTTCTAATCGCTCGGTGTTATTGTTGTCGTCTTTGCCAATAATTACTATAAATCTATCTTTTTTTAGTGCATGAAATAAGTTGTCCCAGGCTCTATCACGCATAGCTTCTAGGGCTTCTGATGGCTCTCTTCTCAGCTCTCTTAGGATTACGAGACTGCTAGCATCGGGATCCAAATTGAGAAAAAGTGCCTCTAGCAAGGCTGTCTTGCCAGCATTATTTTTCCCGCCGATTAAATTGACTCTTTCAAAGCCAGAAATTTTGATTTGCTCAAAACACCTAAAATTTTGGATTTCTATTTCTTTAAGCATTACCGCCTCTTGTGAATGTACAAATCCTAAATCGCGATCGATTTATGCTAAAATAACTTACATATTATCTTGTTTTAATTGTATACTAAACGATCGTCATGCAGAATGTAGACCTCTTTGAAGTCATTGAACGCGATCCAACCAAGGTGAGTGGTGCATGGATATTTCGGGGAACGCGCGTACCTGTTGCCGCCTTTTTCGAGAACCTTAAAGATGGAGCATCTATTGACCAGTTTCTGGAATGGTTTCCGGGAGTAACTCGCGCCCAAGTTGAAGTGCTACTCGATCGCGCGCTAGCCTCGTTAACGCAGATGGTGGCATGAAGATATTGTTCGATCAAGGTACGCCAGTACCGTTGCGCCGATCGCTGCTGAGTCATACAGTAGATACTGCTTATGAACGTGGATGGTCAACATTAGCAAATGGCGATCTGCTCGACACAGCCGAACGCGATGGGTATAATCTGCTGGTAACAACCGATCGCAACTTGCGTTATCAACAAAATCTGACAAGCCGACAAATTGCTATTGTGGTTTTGCTGTCTACATCTTGGCCGCGTATTCAAAGGCATCAAGACGAGATTCGGAACGCGATCGACACTATTGTTCCGGGCGCATACCTAGAAATTGACATTCCTTGCTGAAGCTTTATTTAACTGATGTCACTCCCTATGATTGTCAAACTGAGGTGGAACCTCGATCTTGCCTAGGTTGTATACTCGCAAAATCGTCAATTTTTCCTCTGGTTGACAATCATAGGGATGAGTAGCTTGTGTTCTAGAAGCGATCGCACCTAGCCCGGTGCACCCGATCGCACGGTTTGTTCTGCTGTCGCCCCCGGATCTTTCGTTTCCTTCGGCGCTTCCGACGAAACAGGGCCCGCGTGCGGCCACTTCCAGTCGCGGATTTCCGGCATATCATCGCCGTGTTCGGTGATATACTGCGTGTGTTCGATCAGCTTGTCACGGATAGCTTGTTTGCCGTAAGCTGCGACAGAACTCAGTTTGGGAACGCGATCGAGTACATCTCCAACTAAATGGAATCGATCGAGGTCATTAATCACCACCATATCAAACGGCGTCGTAGTCGTCCCCTCTTCCTTGTAACCCCGAACGTGAATATTCGGGTGATTTGTCCGGCGATAAGTCAAGCGGTGAATCAGCCAAGGATAGCCGTGAAAAGCAAAAATCACCGGCTTATCTTTCGTGAACAAAGTATCAAAATCCTTGTCAGACAAACCGTGGGGATGTTCGCTAGCAGGTTGCAGCGTCATCAAATCCACCACATTCACCACCCGCACTTTTAAATCGGGATAATCTCGGCGGAGAATGTCAACCGCAGCCAAAGTTTCCAGCGTTGGAACATCACCCGCGCAAGCCATCACCACATCCGGTTCGCCACCTTTATCGTTGCTAGCCCACTCCCAAATGCCGATGCCGGCGGTACAGTGTTTAATCGCAGAATCCATATCCAAATACTGCAATGCCGGCTGCTTCCCTGCAATAATCACGTTGACATAGTGGCGGCTGCGGAGACAGTGATCCGTTACTGACAGCAAAGTATTAGCATCCGGCGGCAAATAAATCCGCACCACTTCCGCTTTCTTGTTAATTACGTGGTCGATAAAACCCGGATCTTGGTGAGAAAAACCGTTGTGGTCTTGTCGCCAAACGTGAGAAGTTAGTAAGTAATTCAGAGAGGCGATCGGTCGGCGCCAAGGAATATCGTTAGTAGTTTTCAACCACTTGGCGTGTTGGTTGAACATCGAATCGATGATGTGAATAAACGCCTCGTAACAAGAGAAAAAGCCGTGGCGTCCCGTCAGCAAATAGCCTTCCAGCCATCCCTGACATAGATGTTCGCTGAGGACTTCCATCACCCGGCCGTCGGGGGAGATGTGGTCGTCTTCGGGCAAAATTTCTCCCGCCCACATCCGGTTCGTCACTTCAAACACCGGATCGAGGCGATTTGAGGCCGTCTCGTCAGGCCCGACAATGCGGAAATTGGCGTTTTCCTGATTCAGTTTCATCACCTCTCGCAGGAAGCGACCGGAAACGCGGGTTGCTTCTGCCATTACAGTGCCCGGTTTTTGCACGTCAACGGCGTAGTCTTCAAATTTCGGCATTTTCAAGTCTCGCAGCAGCAGGCCGCCGTTAGCGTGGGGATTTGCCCCCATCCGTCGAGTTCCCTTGGGTGCGAGTTCCGCCAATTCGGGAATTAACTTGCCATTTTCGTCGAAGAGTTCTTCCGGCTTATAGCTTTTCATCCAATCTTCCAGGAGTTGGACGTGTCCCGGCTTAGAAGCCATTTCCGAAAGCGGGACTTGGTGCGATCGCCAATAATCCTCAGTTTTCTTACCGTCAACTTCCTTCGGCCCCGTCCAGCCTTTGGGAGTTTTCATCACAATCATCGGCCACTGGGGACGACCGGAATAGCCCTCCGTCCGGGCTTTTTCCTGAATCGCCTTAATTTCGCCGATCGCGGTATCGAGAGTTGCAGCCATCAACTGGTGCATGGTTTCTGGGTCTGAACCTTCCACCCAATAAGGTTTGTAGCCGTAACCGACCATCAAACTTTCCAATTCCTCTTGCGGAATGCGGGCCAACAGCGTGGGATTGGCAATTTTGTAGCCGTTCAAGTGCAGAATCGGCAACACGGCCCCGTCCCGAACCGGGTTGAGAAACTTGTTAGAGTGCCAGCTAGCAGCCAAGGGGCCGGTTTCGGCTTCCCCGTCGCCGACAACGGCGGCCACAATCAAATCGGGATTGTCGAAGGCCGCCCCGTAAGCGTGGACGAGGGCGTAGCCGAGTTCGCCGCCTTCGTGAATCGAACCGGGGGTTTCCGGGGCGACGTGGCTGGGGATACCGCCGGGAAAGGAGAACTGTTTGAACAGCCGTTTGATACCCTCTTCATCTTCGGAAATGTTCGAGTAATATTCGCTGTAAGTTCCTTCGAGATAGGTGTTGGCGACCAAGCCCGGCCCGCCGTGTCCGGGACCTGCGATGTAGATGGTGTTGAGGTCTTGGGCTTTGATGATGCGGTTGAGGTGAACGTAGATGAAGTTGAGGCCTGGAGTGGTGCCCCAATGTCCGAGGAGTCTCGGTTTGACGTGTTCGATTTTGAGGGGTTCTTTGAGTAGGGGGTTGTCGAGGAGATAGATTTGTCCGACGGATAGGTAGTTTGCCGCCCGCCAGTAGGCGTTCATTTTGTGTAGTTCTGAGTCGGAAAGCGGCTTTAATTGCGGGATCTCGGTTGTTCCTAGCATCATCAGCTATTGACTCCTAAGTAGTGGTTGTTTTGTAATGTGCGATCGTGAAGTGCGATCGATATTAATTTGTTATTTGTGACATTTTGTATTTAAACTCTATGTCTTCCACGCAAACTCTTGAATTCTAGCTTGTTTATGCCTCCATTAAAGTTTAAATCAATGTTAATTTATGGCTAAATATCGCACGACTTTGATTCAATAAAGGCGGCTAATTGCGGGGATCAAGGAATTCAGCAATACATAATAGGATTTACACAATATTTTTTGTAGGCTTTGTACTCCGCACTGAGCCGTAGTATATGTTGCGAGTGGTAGGATGCGTGGTGCCAGTCCCCAAAAAGATACTTCTCAAGGTAGAAGCGATAAGGATTTATAGGTGAAGTTAATTTAACTTTGTGCCTGCTGATGGCTGATACCAGTTATCAAAAAAAAATCAACTTTAAGCAATATCCAAAGCTTTATGTTCTCAGTCATTCCCAATTTAAAAACCTAAAATCTCAAATGGTATGACTCGTTTTTTGTTAAGTTTTTTAGGTTGGTTTAAGCTCCGGGTAAAAGGGTGAGCAATTTTTATAATAAGAGAGAATTAGCCAGAAGTTAAAAAGATATAATGCTATTGCATTGGTGAAAGGGCTTTTTTATGAACCGCAGAGGGCACAGAGGAAGAGAGGAGAGAGAAAGGAATTTCGTATAATAGCAAATACATATTATCTATCTAATAATTAACGCAAAATATAGCTAAAACCTGGCAAGGAATGAGCCAAACTCTTGGTGTCTGTGGCGGTGATGCTTGTATGAGAAATACTCGCATTCCTATTTGGGAACTGGTTAGCTTTCATCGTTTGGGTATGAACGAGTCTCGACTCTTATATCACTATGCCACACTAACTGCTTCTGATTTAGCAAATGCGTGGGCTTATGCAGCAGCTTTCCCAGATGCAATTGAAATAGCTATCCGCGAAAATGACGAGGATTGAAATGATGGCGCGTCTTGATACTGACCAACAATTTCCCAGAGATATTGTAGAATTGCTGCGCCAGATGGGGCACAATATTTTGACAGTGCAAGAAGCCGGAAAAGATAACCAAAAAATTCCTGACGAAGAAGTGTTAGCTTTTGCAGTCAGTGAAAATTGAGCTGTTTTAACTCTAAATCGCGGTTATTTTATCAGACTGCACAGCTTACAGTCTGACCATGCTGCAATTATTGTCTGTAGGGGAGAGAATGATTTCACAGAATGGCTGCTAACCTTAATCAGGCTATTTTCTCACTTGCAACATTAACAGGTCAAGTGATTCGAGTCGATCGCACTCTCGGCGCCATCTATATCTTAAGCGATCGCCACAAAGTAAACTCAAGCAATCTCAATCCGAAAATCACTGCATCGGTTTGATTGCTGGCTAGATGCCATCGCCCATATTTCCCGCTGAAAAAACTTAGGAGGCGACTAAAACAGGACTCTCTGAAATCCGGCAAACATTGGACACAGTTGGCTGGTGGGCAACGACTCGCACTTCGTGAGGATAGCGGGGACGGGGGTCATTTTCTAACCAGATGGGCGGTACCATCATCACTTCATAGTAAGCGATCGTATGCAAAACCCCAGGCTGGGACTTCAACTCTACTGTTAAGCCCGCTCGGTACTCAAATGCTTCTTCCCAGTCTAGGTTTCCATTCATATCCATATTCATATCCATCGGGATCGCGCCTCTTAATCTTGTTTCTTTTCTCAATTGTAGAGCGCTACATAAAACATTGGGTACTTTCTGTTGCTTATGATACAATTTTTAACCTTATATGTTCGATTCCTGACAATTTAACAGAGAGCAGCAATTGTCAATAAGTAAATAGGATGATTTTGCCGACGGGTGACAAGTAAGCTGAATAGCTAGGCTTGACAAGTGTTTGAGTTGATATGTCTCAAAAAAAATAGGGGCGATCGAACCCCGCAGAAGCTGATGAGACAAAGGAAGATAAGAGAATTTTAAAGATTGAAGTACAAACCTATTTTGGCCATCTTGTCTAGTTTTTTACAAATAAAGAAACCCGGTTTCTTTAAGAAACCGGGTTTCTGGGATGAGTGAAAACTAAACTAATTTCACTTGGTTTTCTACTTTGTCGCTGTCGCCGTCTTTTTAGCAGTTGTTTTCTTCGCTACAGTCTTCTCAGTTGCAGTTTCCGATTTTACCGCAGCAGTTTTAGTTGGCTTCTTCGACTTGCTGCTAGTTTTTCCCTGCTGCTGGCGGGGTTATACGGGCAGTTTGTCGATCGCACATATCGCCTTTGTTGCGGCCCAGGAGATTTTAGACCAGCGCGAGGTCAGGGATAAGGGGTTTGGGCGATCGAACGCACAAATGATATAAAACTGAGTGATTTAACTGAAATTAATACTGAGTCAGTGCAAATTATGCAAAATAGAGCGATCGCATTTTCATCGAGATACTGAAAAAAGTGCGATCGCTCTTTTGTCTGGGATAAAAAAAGGCAATTTTTTTTGATACCTTCATTATCTACCAACGACCTTCTGACTGGAACATACTTTTTGCAAGTTCCAGTATCTCCCAGTAGCTCATGTAGTCTTCTAAGCGGTAATGTAGCTGTTGTCGCTCATTTTTAGTTAGCTTAAGTTCTTTAACCACGTCTTCTACTTTATCTTTTGCTGACGCACGATTTTCAGGGCGATCGTCTTCCATTCGCTTGTTTGACATTTTTTCTCTCCATTGCTCAACAAAACTTATCAACACAATAATGCAAAACCAGGAGCTTATAACTCCTCTTCATCTTTAGATCCGCCAGAGCCAAAAAACTGATCGGCTTCAAGGTTGGACTTAAAGTTTTTACAACGCTGTTTTATCAAATCTTCAAACGCTGCAAGCCTTCCCAGTTCTTTACCGCTACCAACTTTAACTGTAATCCCATTAATTAAATCTTCCATTGTTATTTCTAACCGACCACAAAGACTAAAAGCCTCTCTTGTTTCAGGGTCATCAGAATTTCTCATACTTCCGAAAATTCTGGAACTCATAATGCCTTGTTTGTTGGCAATATTTTCCTCTTCTGGTGTCAAAGTTATCTTGATGTATGTTTCGTAGTAAGCTCCTCCCAAAGGCCCTTTCTTCTCTGTACGGTCAGCCGAAAACTTCATATTCAACTCCTTGTGAATAATTAACATTATGTTGTTGAATCAAAACCAAGTTTTGAGACAGACAACTGTTTTGCATCTCCTCAGACAGAAACTGGGATAGCAGTTGACTTATCCCAGACTGTACTCAATCAACAAACTACTTAATGATTAGTTTTACTGTGTCGTCCACTATATTCCATACAAGTAGTACAAGCCATAGCTGTTTGAGAAGAATTATCCCAAACCCAACCGACTGGTCTACCGTTAGAAACTTCCGGTTCAGAAACATGATGAAAAGATACTTGTAGATTATCCTCTACGGCTACCATCCCTGAAGGAAGCGGGGCAAAGTCACCTGTTTCTGGATCGTGCATATGTGGCATAAACACACCTAAACCATATTCAGATAACTTCCTCAACATCTCTTGCACTTCGGGTGTAGCAATTGCCTGTTGAGCTTTTTCAACTATTTCGTTCATTTCACTTCTCCTACACAAGGTTTCTGGTTTGTCCGCAAGTCTTCTGAGTGGGTAGAACCCATCGGAATCTTAATTCACATGATTATCGTATAGCTATTGATTTATCGGATAGAGATTTCTTAAGGAAAAATATCTGGGGGGGTGACAACCCGCCCCAAACCCATAGTTAGTAAGGATTGAGCCAACTTGTGGTAAAAAAAGATAGGCA